>JAYVGA010000455.1:0-2434 GCA_043772635.1 Chitinophagaceae bacterium | reverse complement strand
ATTTACTTTTATAGTTTTGTTGCGCAGAAAACTAAAGTCGGCAAAATTATTTCCGTCTATATTTCTATAACTGATATTTGGTGTAAACTTTATGTAGTTAAACGAATCTATTTTATACTCTATATTAAACGTAAAACGGTGGTTGGTATTTACGCTGTAATTATTACTGTTTTGCAAATTAGTGATGCTGCCGTTTTGAAATATATTTTGTTGTGTGCTGTTATTTAAAGTGCGGCTGTTTTTTTGAGATATGCTGTAACTCCCGTAGGCAGACACTTTGGGCCCCCACTCATCTCTAAAATTAATACCCAGTGATTTTGTAATGTTTATGCCATCGGTGTTTGCAAAATTACCAAAGGCTGCTCCCACCCCTGCACCCCCACGGCCAATGCCCATACCGGCGGCCATGCCCACCATCATATTACCCATGGCACCGCCAGCACCCATTCCTCCAAAATTAAAAGTGCTGGCATTGGTATTATTTATATTGCCAATAACAGATACCTGCCTGTTGTTATTAAAAATATTGAGCGATAAAGATCCCAGGTATCTTCCTTCTGTTCCGGCTCCTGTAGTTACGCTTCCAAAATATCCTTTGTTTTTATCTTTCTTTAATTGAATGTTCAGTGTTTTGCCGGCATCTCCATCTCTTACACCGGTAAAAGCACTCTGGTCTCCGTAATCATCTATCACCTGTATTTTATCTACCATGTCTGCATTTAATTCCCGGGTGGCCGTGGTTACATCGCCGCCAAAAAACTCTTTACCATTTACTTTTACCTTTGTTACTTCTTTACCCTGGGCAGTTACTTTGCCTGCTTTATCTACCTCTATGCCCGGCAGTTTTTTTAGTACTTCCTCTACATTATCATTTTTGCGGTACATGGTACTGTCTATCTTATAAGAAACAGTATCTTCTTTTATCTGAATTTTTGCAGCTTCTACCGTTACAGTTTCAAGGATATAATCTCCGGGGCTCATTACAATATCCCAAATATTCTGTTCACCTGTTTGGTTACTGTAATCGTAATTGTTTATAAATTTTTTGTAGCCGATATAGGTAATGGTTAAAGAAATTTTTGCTGCTGCAATATTAGAAAAACTAAAAGCACCTTTTTCATTAGACACAGTTTTTAATGTATCCTTTTTGCCCGGATAAAATAAAAGTACGGAAGCGCCGGATAAATTTTTGCCTTCGTTTGTTTTTATAATGCCTTTTACTTTTAGCTGTTTTTGAGCAATAGCGGGAAAAGAAAAAAAGAATATGGAGAAAAGGAGTAAAAAATTTTTCATTAAATAGTTTTGTTAAGGTGCATTAAAAATGCAATATGCAACTATTATACGAATGTGTTCATAGATTTTGATAAAAGGAAGGATGATATCATTGCCGGTAAAACGGGAAGGCGTTAGAAAAATAAGATTGGCCATACAAGGAAAGAAGGCACGAAGAATAATATTTGCAGAAGATTCGCAGATTTAATCTGCCGTATTAAAAAAAATCAGCGGGTATGAAAAATTGCCGTTGAGGAACAAATATTTTTTCTATTCTATTTTTCGGCTTACCGTCTTACCGGCAATTATTTTTTTCCGAAAATATTTACTGCGGCAAAACTTTTTTAAACGAAGTAATAAATACGGTAACAGCATCCCTGAACATTTGCTGCTGGCCAAAAAGAAAATGATGCTTTACAGGCAGGGCAAAAATGGGATAGGCGGATAATTCTTTTTCAAACTTCTGCAGCCTTACTGCATCTTTTTCTGTGGTGATGATGAGTTTATTTGGCGATGATATTTTTTCAAATTGTTTTTTAATATCCTGCAGGTCTGTTGACGAAAAAATATGATGATCTGCATAGCGCAGCATATCGTAAGACCGGGTATGCATATTTAAAAACTCCTTTAAGGGTTTAGGATTGGCAATACCGCAGAGCAGTAAAATATCTGTGGTATCATCAATATTTGTTTTGCTGTGGTTAAAGAGATGATAGGGCTGGCCATAAATAATTTCGGTAAAAAAAACCTGTTGCTGTGGCAGTGGATTTATTTCTTTTATAATGGCATTTTTTTCTTCATCATCAATATTGGCTTTACATTTGGTAACTACAATAATATGCGCTCTTTTAATGCTTGCTTTTATATCCCTTAAGTCTCCGGCGGGAAGCATCAAATCTCTTGTGTATAAATTTTTGTATTCAGTTAAAATAATATTTAATCCTGCTGTTACGCTGCGGTGTTGAAAAGCATCATCCAGTATAATTACTTCTGTGGCGGGTTTTTGATGCAGCAATTGCGGAATAGCCACAAGCCGCTCCTCTCCTACTGCCACTGTAAGGCTGGGAAACTTTTGGTGAAACTGCATGGGCTCATCACCAATATCAATTGCTGTGGAAGCTTCAGAAGCAATGGTAAAACCTTTTGTTTTTCTTTTATAGCC
>JAYVGA010000454.1:0-8999 GCA_043772635.1 Chitinophagaceae bacterium | reverse complement strand
ATATTGCGGAGTGCTTACCGTTTGAGAATAACTCGCATATACAGGGATAGACATGCCCACTTTTTTTGGCAATAATTTTCCTAGTTCTAAATTTGCTGCTACATCAAACTGTAAAAAATTATCCCTGTACCGGTCGTTCACTCTCTGCTCCAATGTACCAAAACCATTGGTATGCATATTGGCAGAAACAGAAATGGTACCCAGGTCGGAAAGGGTAAGATCTACCCTGCCCAGTGCAGCGTATCCACCCTTTTCATCCAAAGAAGAAAGACGCAGTTCATTGGCCCATACTTCGCCACATACAGGTGCGCCTGCTTTGGTATTTTCTACGCCAATCAATACCCCTTTTATTTCGCCAAGGTTAGGATTACCCATTACAGAATACTCATGACCATTTGCCTGCAACTGCCGGAAAATTTGCCCGAGGGCGGTGCTGCTGAGGTTTCTTGCCTGCTTAAGCCTGGTAAGTACAGTAAGGTCTACATCCATTGAATTCCGGGGATTCCACAAGGTATCATTGTATTGATCTGAATCGGGATTTAAACTGCCTGCTGTATGGGGTGTAAGAATAAGCGGAATTCTTATTTGGTAATAGTTGCTTACAAAATCGGTACCCATTCTTATTACCGCAGTAAGGTCTTTATCTTTTATAGCATTGGGATCAGATTTTTGAGCTCTCTCTGCATGCAGGTACATCTGCAGTTTACGAAACTGCCGCAAATCCCTGTTGGCAAATGTTTGAAAAACTGCTTTGGCATCGTTTTGTGAAAGATCGCAAAACTGCAATTGCATGGCCTGTTCGTTCTGCAATAAGTTTACACCATTATTACTCTGTGTTTGTACACGCTGAATTTCTCTTGGTGTGCGGTAAGGCAATGGTACACGTTTGTCATTTTCTTCAATATTTACAGCACCCACATTTAAAGGAGAACCGGATTGGGGCCTGTACAGGCCTGAAGAATCTATAGCATTGGTAAACTTGCGCCAGATATTGCGGGTAAGCTGTAAGGTTCCAAAACGCATGGTTACACTGTCTTCAAAATCTGTCATAAACATACGGATGAAACGGATAGATTTAAAGTCGGGGATGTTACCTACTTTTCTATCGTAACTTCCTATGGGAATACGAAACTGGTACCAGGTTTCATTGCGTTGTGTACTGTTGGGAAGATTTATGGAAACCACTTTTTTATCTACAATATAATTGGTGCCTACCGCCATTTCGGGCGCAGCACTTGGTTTTATATCTACTATGTATTGAAAATATTCTTCTGTTTCATTAAGGGTATTATCCCTGTTTAAATCTTCTGCATCGGGATATAATGTAGCGGCACTGCTAAACTCGCCACCATCAGAAATGGGTGAGTTACCCTGCGGACTGTTGTAATTTTTATACCTCTTCAATATACCATCATTACCACCAAAGGCATTATCCCGGTAATTTTTATAGTTATCTGCAGATGGATCGCTTAATGCATCCTGGTAGGCTTTGCTGCCTGTGCCATAATTGGCTGCAAGCTCTGCAAGGTAGGCCTGCCTTTTATTTATTTCTGCTATATCATTTAATCCTTCAAAACCCACATCCTGAAATAACCTGTCTTGTGGTATATTGCTAAATGCCGTAGTTACCTGTATAGGATTGCGTGGCACTACACCCCAGTTGGTATTATCTACCGGCGCTGGAGCATTAGGTGTAGGCAATCCGTTTTCGTAAAACCTTCTGCCGTCTTTTAATACATCTTCAGAAATATTACCCAGGTTAAAATATAATTTACCGCCTTTAGAGCCGGCAGCATTAGGATTTGCAGGATGATTAATAAAAGGATCCTGCACCCAAAATTCTACAAACTCTATATTGCTGGTTTCAAAATCTGTTTGATCTATATTACGCATTAAACCACCCCAGTTTTTCTTTGGTATTTTAATCTTTCCATTGGCATCAATCTTTGCATTACTGGATTCGTAGTTATATGGCCCCCTGTCTGTAGGGTAATAAGAAAGATCAAAAGTTACCAACTGGCTTTCTCCAAAACCCGTAGTACGCTGAGGAAAAATTTCTTTCTGATACACCTGCCTTGTACGTGGATCGCTTAGCAGGTCTGCATTTGCAGCAATTGGATTATTACTTCCTTTATACTGCTGCAGCGTTTGCTCTATCTGGTACCATGCAATTTTAGATCTTTGTTTACCGTATTCAATATTATTATTGGCAGTTGCCTCAGGAAATAACAACTGTCCTAACCTGTCTGTAGCGCCCTGCGGTGTAGAGGCCAATGCCCAGCTAATTGGGGGAAACCTGAGATCTATACCAGATTTGCTTCCTTCAAAATCATCAATATTTATTATACCATTTTTACCACGGCCAATTTGCGGAGCATGCCCTGGTTTAAGCATTGCCCCCTCGCCATAAATATTAATATTTGATGGTGCAGCAGCAGTATAAAATGGAAGTTTATCCAGCATTTTTGTAAGGCGGGGCATCTCCTTGCGGTAATTTACATCAAGGCCATACATGGCATTACGTATGGGATCTTCGCCATAAGTTACTTTGGTAAAAAATGGTCTCTCGCTAAGCCTTACTATTGTACCGCCAAAAGAGAGTTGTTCTTTGGCTGTATTTTTAGCCATATAATCTAATCTTAAACCAAGATAAGAACGCTGCTGCAAACCAAAAGAAGCATTGTTTTCAAAGTTTACCTGCACAGGCAAGCCGGCATTTATAATGGCCTGGTTGGTTACTTTTATGGTTCCAAGATCGTAGTTAATATCATAGTCCACCCCTTCCTGCAGAGAGCGGCCACCAGCTGTAACCGTTACAGAACCCGGGGGAATATTGTAACCAATACTAATGTCGGAAGAGCCCGAGGTTTTAGCAGAGCCTTTTAAAACAAAACGGTTTAAATTAGGGAACTGCTGCGCTACTGCTTTTATACTATCGTACAAGGCATAATACAAAGTGTCTTTAGCAGTGGCAGGAACTGTATTGTATAACTGCACGGCAAGGTCACGGCCAAAAGGTTCCAGTACGGGAAAAATAACCCGGCTGTACTGAGATACCACTGTAAAATTTTCTACATAATCAAATACACCATCGGGCTGGGGATCGTTCTGGCTGTTTAGCCTGTCAAGGTTTATCAATGAAATAATGGGTAAACCCTGGTTTTTATCTCCAAAAGGAACATAACGTTTGGCACCTAAACCTGGCTCCTGGTACACTACATCCAGTTTAAAGTCGGTAGGTGTAAGCACTCCATAACCTATGGTATATACATTCTTCATCATCAGGTCCCAAATAGGAAGACCCGGTCGTTGCGAAGTAGCTTTTAATAATTTAAGGAACAATACTTTTGGTGTAGCCGATGAACTGTCGGGTGGTATATCCTGCGAAAACTCCCCCACCTGGTAAATGCGCCCATTAAAAGTATATTGATAAGCTACTGCCAATACTTCATCTGTTTGCAGTGGCTGGCTTAATGATAAAGTACCCACGCCCGCCTGGCGGTTAAAAGTGTATTGTGTTGAATCGAGTTTACGGGCAAATGTTTTTTCAAAATCCTGTACAGGGCTAAGGCCAAGACTGGTAAGATTAGTAAAAGCCATTGCCGGATTCCTGGGGTCGGGCCGGCTTAGTATTTTACTGTACAGGTCGTTTGTATTGTTAGATGGAACTTCTGCGCTGGTTAATACATTTATAGATGGATTAAAAGGCTGATTTTCTCCAAGATCCATCAGGCCCACTACATCCCTGGTTTCTATAGTGGTTCCGTTCCTGTTGGTAACCCATACTTCCATTCTTAATATTTGCACCGGGCTGGTAACAGCAGGCAGCCTGCTCATTACAGCATTGTATTTATTTTTAAAATATTGTGCCACCAAAAAGTGCCTGTTTTCTTCGTACTCATCTGCTTTAATTTCAAAAGGCTGTGAGGCAGCCCCACCCTGCAGATCTACACTTTGCCGCTGCGATTTTTGATTGGCCAAAACTGAGGTTACAAATAGTTTTCCAAACTGCAGCTGTGTTTTTATACCAAACAACTGTTGTGCGCCGGGTATTAAAGTACCCCGTGATGGAAAGCTAACATTACCCGCTTCAAATCTTTTTAATATTTCATCTTCCTTACCGCTGTAATCTAATTTTAACTGGTTTTCCAAATCAAAATTTGCAAGGGTATTGTAGTTAATGGGAAACTTAAGTTTATCGCCAATATTGGCATTTACGTTTACCTGCGCATTCATTTTAAAATCGAGGCCACCATTTTTTCTTGCTCTCTCCGGCAGGGTGGGATTATCTATACGCTGGCCCTCGTAACCTGTAGTTATATCTACGTTACCCTGCGGGCTTATTTCAATTTTTCCGTTGCCAAACAGGCGGTTAAACAGCCCATCTGTAAGCGATAATTTTGGCTTGGTAAATTTATTGCGGTTAAGTAAGCTTGTGGTATTGGCCCTTCTTTTAAAATATTCCACCTCTGCCTGGCGGTTGCGCATTTGCCAGTATTCATCAAAATTGTAAATGGTGGGAATGCGGTAATACCGCTCTCCTATTTTTTCATACACAATGTACCTGCGGTTTGCGGCATCAAACACTACAGAATCTTTTATGTTGGATGGCGTACCAAAATCGTAAGTACTTTTTGCATTACCCGAAACAAAATCTCCTCTTCTGTCTTTAATGGGAAAATGCAAACTATCTGAGTAGTTAGCAGGGCCAATGGTATCCTGAAAATTAAATGGGCTATTGGTGGGGCTGGCATAAGAACTGCCAGGATTATACAATGATAACAGAAGTAGCCATGCACAAAGTGCACCTATTGTATAAATAAATTTTCTGATAAACAGCATCCCGTAAAATAGTTAACGTAGAATTTCTCTCAAATGGCTTTTAACGCTTTTTTTATCAAATCTTCTAAATGTAAAATATCAGGTTCGGCACGGATAATTTTTTTTATAGAAAGCTCTGCCTGTTGACGGGAAATTCCCAAAGCAGTCAAAGCTGTAAACGCATCCTGTTCTAAACTATTGTTTACCGGTAAGGATAAATCTGTACCAAGCGGCTGTTTGCCTACCTTATCTTTTAGTTCCAGTACCAGTCTTTCTGCTGTTTTTTTGCCAATTCCTTTTACACTTTCCAGCAATTTTATATTGCCGGTAACTATGGCAATTCTTACCTCGTCAGATTTAAGAGATGACAACATCATACGTGCAGTAGCTGCACCAACACCAGAAACGCTCGTTAATAAAAGAAACATTTCTTTTTCCTGCCGCTCACTAAAACCATACAGTACATGCCCGTCTTCTTTTACCTGCAAATGTGTAAACAGCTTCCCTTTTTCCAGCGATACAATGTCAGAATAAGTGTTCAGGCTTATATTTACTTCATACCCTACGCCATTTACATCCACATACACCTGGGCGGGGCTTTTATAAGTAAATTTTCCTTCAAGATATGCGTACATAATAAGCTGATAAACGGGACAGCGAAAATAAGGATATTTTGCCAGCCTCCGTCTTAAAAAATGATGAACACTTTTTACCCGTATTTTTGTTTATTAAAACAACCAAACAAAAAAATTACTTAAACTATAATTCATGCAAAAAATTACTGCTGCTATTACTGCCATAGGGGGATATGTTCCGGAGTACAGATTAACCAATGCTATTTTAGAAACCATGGTAGATACCAATGATGAATGGATACGCAGCAGAACCGGTGTAGAGGAAAGAAGGATTTTAAAAGGAGAAGGACTGGGAAGCAGCGATATGGGTGCCGAAGCAGTAAAAGAATTGCTGGCCAAAAGAGGTATGGCAGCTACAGAAATTGACTGTGTGATTTGTGCTACTGTTACTCCTGATATGATTTTTCCGGCCACGGCCAATATTATTTGTGATAAAACCGGTATGACCAATGCTTTTAGTTACGATTTAAGCGCAGCATGTTCCGGGTTTTTATTTGCGCTTACTACGGGGGCTGCCTATATAGAAAGTGGCCGTTATAAAAAAGTAATTATTGTAGGGGTAGATAAAATGAGTGCCATCATAGACTATACAGACCGTGCTACCTGCATTATTTTTGGCGATGGCGGCGGAGCTGTTTTGCTGGAACCCAGCCAGGATGAGAATGGCGTTTTAGACAGTATTATGAAAAGTGATGGCAGCGGCGCAAAGCACCTGCACTTAAAAGCAGGTGGCTCAGTAAAACCTGCCAGTATAGAAACCGTAATGGCCAAAGAACATTTTGTGTACCAGGAAGGGCAGGCCGTATTTAAGTTTGCAGTAAAAGGAATGGCAGATGTAAGCTATGAACTGATGCAGCGAAATAATTTAACGGCTGATGATATTGCCTGGCTGGTGCCACACCAGGCAAACCTACGCATCATTGATGCTACGGCAAACCGGATGGATCTTCCCAAAGAAAAAGTAATGGTGAATATTCAAAAATATGGCAATACTACAGCCGGCACATTACCGTTATGTTTATGGGAATGGGAAAAACAATTAAAAAAAGGAGACAATATTATACTGGCATCTTTTGGCGGCGGTTTTACCTGGGGCGCTACGTGGATTAAGTGGGCGTATGATACGGTTTAATTATTGCTAAAACTTTTTTTAATAAATTGCTGTTATCGCTTTCAGTTTTGTATGTAATTATAAATTTTTATATCCTCCAATCTTATGCATAAAATTATACCGCTTTTATGTACCGTTATCGTTTTTGCTTTGCCTGCAAACGCTCAGTTAAACCGTTACATTATTATATTAAATGATAAGGCAGATAACTCTTACACACTTAGTGCGCCAGAGCAATATCTTAGCCAGCGTGCATTGCAGCGAAGAGCCCGGTACAATATTGCTATAGACAGTGCAGACTTACCGGTAACTGCAAGGTACATTGACAGTATCCGTTTAGCCGGAGCAGTTACTATACTTAATACATCTAAATGGTTAAACCAGGTAGCCATTTTTACAACCGATGCTGCGGCTTTAACCAAAATAAATGCATTTCCATTTGTAAAAAGCAGCGCTCCGGTTGGGTCTTTTGCAGCAAATAATTTAATAATAAATAATAAATTTGAAACTGAACTAAGCGCAGAAATTCCGGCAAAGGCTGCCCCGCCAACATCTCCACAAAATCTTACCCAGTTTTACAATTATGGTTTATCTAACGGGCAGGTAAAAATTCATAAAGGCGATTTTTTGCATAACCATGGCTTTAGGGGAGAAGGCATGCGCATGGCTATAATGGATGCAGGTTTTTTTAATTACCTCACGCTTCCAACCTTTGACAGTATACGCACCAACAACCAGATACTGGGCACCTGGGATTTTGTAACCAACAATGCAAGTGTAAATGAAGATAATTCTCACGGAATGCAATGCCTTAGCGCCATTGCGGCTAATATGCCAGGCAGCTTTATAGGTACTTCGCCAAAAACTTCTTTTTATTTATACCGCACAGAAGATGTGGCAACGGAATATCCCATAGAAGAACAGAACTATGCCGCAGCACTTGAAAGAGCAGACAGTATTGGTGCAGATGTGGGCAGCACTTCTTTAGGATATTTTACTTTTGATAATGCTGCATTAAATTATACTTACAGCGATATGAATGGCAATACCAGCATTAGTGCAAGAGCCGCAGATATGGCTGCAAAAAAAGGAATGCTCTTAATAATTGCAGCAGGTAATGAAGGTGCCAGTGCATGGCATTATTTAATTACGCCTTCTGATGCAGACAGTGTTTTATCTATTGGCGCTGTAGATACACTGGGGAATGTGGCCAGCTTTAGCAGTTATGGCCCCAGCAGCGATGGCCAGGTAAAACCAGGTGTAGCCGCAGTGGGCAGGAGTGCCATAGTTGCCAATCCAACTACTGGCCAGCCACAATATGGCAATGGAACTTCTTTTGCGTGCCCCAATATGGCCGGCCTCTCCACCTGTTTATGGCAGGCTTTTCCCGAAGAAAATAATATGGGTATCATTAGTGCCCTGCAGCAATCTGCCAGCAAAGCAACTGCGCCAGATGACAGAGTAGGTTACGGCATACCGGATATGAAAAAAGCATTTGTACTTATTTTAAAAAGATTACAAACCCAAAAAATACAACAGGCAGGATGTAATACTTTTATAAACTGGAGCACAAAAAGCAGTGCCAATATGAATTTTGAAGTACAGCGAAAATTGCCTGCAGATGCAGATTATATCAGCATAAATACGCAAAACGGCACAGGTAGTTTTGCCAAAGGAAATTTCACTTTCGCTGATGACCTCACCTCTTTTGTTACACCAATAAGTATCAGCTACCGCATTAAAATGAATATAGATACTGATACCAGTTTTTATTTTGATGCGGTAACTATCAATCATGTAAACCCCTGTAACACCTATACTTTTATTGGCAACGGAAACTGGACAGTAGCGGCCAATTGGGCATCGGGCTTAATACCTCCGGCTGCCTTACCTGCAGGCAGTACCATTGTTATAGATCCTGTTGTAAACGGCGAATGTATTTTAAATATCAGCCAGCAAATAATGGCGGGTGCTTATTTTAATGTACTATCCAATAAAAAATTATTAGTACCGGGCAATCTGAGCATTCAGCAATAATTATTTTTTAAATTATTGTTCTACAAAAATTACTCATGTTCAATAAAACCTTTGCCTCACCCTAACCCCTCTTCTCTTGCCCCGAAAGCCATCCCATTAGCGTCAGGTTAAGAAGAACTTTTAATCTAATTCATATTATATCAATCGCCGTTCTTCTCAGCTCCATCGGAGCTGCCGCTTTGTAGAACCATTTACGAAGGGATGTATTTGCATGCCTTAGAAGCGGTCTAAAAATAGAATTTTCATTCCCCATGCAAGCCGTTCTTCTCCTACGAACAGTTTCTAAGGCTCTAAGTTTATTACTGCCCTGGCAGTTACTTGGTAGTTACTGGTTTCTCTAATCCTCTAAACCTCTAAGTTTTTACAGGTGAAAGTAACATAGAGGTTTAGAGAAA
>JAYVGA010000453.1:0-2302 GCA_043772635.1 Chitinophagaceae bacterium | reverse complement strand
ATAGCCCAATTTTTGGCCATCAGTTTTTAAGGCGGTTAATTTCCCGTTTTCATCAACCACAAAAGAAACATTTACCACGCCTTCTACACCTTCATTGCTGGCATCGTCGGGATATTGAATATTTTTATCAAAGTAAGTCTGCAATCCTTTGTTGCCCCCGGGAAAGGAAGGGATGTATTCTACATTTGTATATACACCCATATTATCTGCTTCCATAGTGCCAGTAGTTTTTGCAGGAGCATTAATTACAACTTTTCCTTTCATGCCTTTTTTTGCAGGATTAGGTTTTACTATTTTCATAGTATCCATTGCAGGCATGGTAGCTGTTGTCATTGTGCTGCTATCACTCATCATATTATTTGCAGTAGCAGATGTATCCATCATTGCAGTACTGCTGGTGGTTTCGGTAGTTGCTGTGCTGTCTGTAGTATCATTATTAGTGCAACCAATAGTAGTGATGCTTAATAAAACAACAGCTGCGCTAAATTGCTTTAATAAATTTTGTGTGTGTAACATTGTAAAGTTATTTTAGTGATTAAATTTAATCTTGCAATGTTCAAATAACATGCCTTTGTTATAAGTATAAAGAACGTATGCAATAAATAAAATGATTACTTTTTAACCGGGAGCATATTGCTCAATTTGGGGAATGCGAATTATAAAAAAGAAATGACTTAAATTTAAAAACCAGTTAATGCAGCATCGGTTAAAAAAGGTTTTACGGTTTCTCAGGAATTTCAAACCCCGTAAAATATTCTACCTGCTTATCAAAACTAATACCCACAAAATAATTTAGTTATCTTCTGAACAATTTTTCACTGAATAAATCTTTATATAATTCTGTAGCCTTATTAGAAATTGTTTTTTATGGAGTAATGATCTTTCAAAATAAAGTAGAGGTCAACATAGTCTTTCCATTTACTTCTTCTTCCCAATGCAAACGCTTTCATGAAGAAAAGATTTAAGAGGCTTGCGATTGTAGTAAGCTGATATAAAAATTTATTGCTCTCTGCTGCCGGCATACAATTCATATTCAAACAACCTGCAGTCTATTTTGCTGGTGTAAAATTCTATGCGGCGTTTGGGTTTAAGACCAATTTTTTTTCCCAGTTCCAGGTTGCCCGTAAAAATATATCCATAATAACCTTTGCATTTTTTCTTTAAAAAATCGCCCATGCGTTTATAGGTTGCCTGCAGTTCTTCTTCTACTCCCATCCTGTCGCCATACTCCGGATTAAAATATACAACGCCCCCGCCTTCTTCGGGCACAGTGGCTTCATCAAAATCGCATTGTTCAAATTGCAGCAGTTCTTCCACCCCGGCCATGCCTGCATTTACTTTAGAAATATTTACCGCATCTTCACTTATATCGGATGCAATTATTTTTAATCCTTCGGGAGCTGCAGTTACCTGCTGCTCCAGTTTTTTGTAAGCCTCCTCATACATGTTCTGCTTATACCCACGTATATGCATAAACGAATAATTACTACGGTACAAACCCGGGCGGCGGTTGGTAGCCATCAGTGCTGCTTCTATGGCAACAGTGCCCGAGCCGCACATAGGATTGATGAAAGGCGATTTTTTATTCCATTGGCTTGCAAGAATGGTAGCAGCAGCAAGCGATTCCAGCATGGGCGCTTTGCCGGGAATTTTTCTATAGCCATGTTTAGATAATGTTTCGCCGCTGGTATCAATAAAAATTTCTGCAAGTTCATCTTTCCAATAGAGATGTATTACTGCTCCATTGAGCTCAGATCCGGAGTTGGGCCTTGCACCCGTTTTCTCCCTGAACCTGTCTGCAATGGCATCTTTTACTTTTACGTTTGCAAATAAATTATTGGTAATAGTTTCGTTGCTCACATTGCTGCTGATAGAAAAATATTCATCCGCAGGAATAATTTCTTCCCATGGCAGCTCCAGCAAAACTTTATATAAATCATCAGCATTGTTTGCATTAAATTCTTTAATAGAAAACAAAACCTGGCTGGCACAACGCAGGTTTAAATTTAATTGTACGCAATGCTGCAAAGTGCCCTGCAGCTCTATGCCTGTTTTAAAAATACGCACGGGCTTAAAACCCAGTTCTTCTACCTCCTGCTGCAGCCATGGTGACAGGCGGTTGCTGCAGGTAATGATGATGCGGGAACTGGTGGAAAATAAATTCAAAATAAAGTGGATTGATTGGCGGCAAAGGTAGGAATGAATGTTGGGGTTTGGAAAAATGAGTGTATGTAGTTATTCGCTGGCTTGCTCTTAAAGTAAGTACTTAAGTTATATAATTTAACTATTATAAAAAGTAAAT
>JAYVGA010000452.1:0-3584 GCA_043772635.1 Chitinophagaceae bacterium | reverse complement strand
TCTTGATAAAAAAAAGAAACAAAAAAAATCAAGGCTGCGAATAAAAAGGCTGAAAATTTCAACATGATCCTAAAATCAAGGAACTCGCCGACAGTAGTTTAATGATTTGAAGTTCATACCCGGCTCAAACAGCCTTGATTTCTTTACGGATCATATTGAAATTTTCTAGCACTTTTTATTCGAGGCCGCCACAATACTTTGTTTGTGTATCTTTCATTTAATCCTGTTGAACATTGACTATTGAACATTGAATATTGATTATTGAATATTTTATTTTTAAATCCCCAACAACTAAACGTCATTAAATGACAAACCCCCGGCATATTTCTATAAAGGATTATTCTTACAATTTGCCCGAAGAAAAAATTGCCCTGCACCCCCTGGCACAAAGGGATGCATCACGCCTGCTTATTTACAACAAAGGCAAAACAGAAGAAAACACTTTTGCAAATATTGCTGGATTTTTACCTGCAGAAAGTTTGCTGGTATTTAATGATACCAGGGTAATTAATGCAAGAATAATATTTAAAAAAACTACAGGCGCTGCAATAGAAATTTTTTGCCTGGAGCCGCAGGGAGACATTACAGAATACAGCACAGTAATGGCAGCCACAGAAAAATCTTTGTGGAAATGCCTGGTGGGTGGCGCTGCGAAATGGAAAGATGAAGCGCTTATAAAAAATATACAAATTGATGGGCAGCCGGTAATTTTAAAAGCTGCCATGATAGAAAAATTATCAGATGCATACAGCATACAATTATCCTGGAGCCCCGCCAGGTATTCTTTTGCTGTCGTTATAGAAGCCGCAGGCACTACCCCGCTGCCTCCTTATATTAAACGCCATACAGATGATGAAGACATCAGCCGCTATCAAACCATTTTTGCCCGGGAAGAGGGCTCAGTAGCAGCGCCTACTGCAGGGCTGCATTTTACCGAAACTATTTTTAAAAACTTAGCCGCAAAAAATATCAGCAAAACTTTTGTAACGCTGCATGTGGGCGCTGGCACTTTTAAACCCGTAAAAGCCGCCAGCATGCAGCATCATGAAATGCATGCAGAATATATTGATGTGCATAGAAACAGTATTGTTGATTTAAAAAATAATGTAGGGAAAATTACTGCCGTGGGCACTACATCTTTAAGAACAATAGAATCTTTGTATTGGCTGGGAGTGAAAGCATTTTTAAACCCTTTACAACAAAAACTTTCTTTACATCAATGGGATGTGTATGAAGAACCATTGATATCTGCAAATATAAACCCCTCAGATGCACTGGATGCTTTATTAAACTGGATGCAGCAAAATAATACAGCACATATTTTTACCCAAACACAATTACTCATTACTCCGGGCTACCGTTTTAAAATGGCCAATATACTTATTACCAATTTTCATCAGCCTCAATCTACCCTGCTGCTGCTGGTAGCTGCCGCCATAGGTAACGACTGGAAAAAAATGTATGACTATGCCCTGCAGAATGATTTTAGATTTTTGAGTTATGGAGATGGGAATTTGATTGTGATTGATTGAAGTTTGGCGGTAAGGCGGTAAGACGCTTTTAACTTTATTTTTTTTCTTTTCGTCTTCCCGCCTTACCGGCAAAAAAAAAATTGTAAAACATTTTGAAATTTTAAAATACTTAAAAATATTTTACCTTACTTCCGTAAAAAAATCTATCATGAACATTTACGATTCTACAGAAAAAATAAACACTACTTTTTCTCCTGACTTTATACCGGAAGAACAACTGCAAACGCAATGGAGCGAACTGCTGGAAATTAAAAAAGCCATTCACAAATTGTATAAGAAAAAAAAGAAAAAATTATCTATCCTGGATATTGGCGTGGGAACCGGAAGGATCATAAAACATCTTTCTTCTATTCCTGAAACCTGGAACTGCATAAATTCCTATACCGGTATTGATAACAATGATAACTGCCTGGCACTGGCCCAGGAAAATATTAAAGCCTGGCATTTGGAGGAAAAAGTATTCATAATAAAGCTTGAAGCAAAAGAGATAGCCAGCCTTAAAAAAAAATATGACATAATAATGACAACCTGGTTTACACCCGGCAATTTTTATCCTGAGGGTTTTAACTTTGCGGCCTACAACCCTTTAAACAAGCGGCTTTCCTTAAAAACAAATGCTGCCTTTACGCAGGTTTGGAATGCCGCCTCCGGCATGCTTAAAAAAAACGGGATGGTTATACTGGGTAGTTGTTATCATAAAAACAATGCCACACGCATTAAGCAGGAAAATTTTTACCGGCAATGCGGTATGACTTTAATAACCAATGATAAAGACGATTTTACTGCTACCAAAGAAGGGTTCTGGAGCCAGCGGTTTACCATTAAACAAATAAAAAAATATCTTATGCATGCCGGTTACCGCAGTATTAAGCAGGTAAACCTCGATACCTATTCATTTGCATTTCAAGCGCACTTATTAAGATAATGTGAAATAAATGTTACTTTTACCGCTTAACCAAAAACAACCAAAACATGACAACAAAAATTTCATTGCTATTATGCATGATGCTGGTATTGCTTTCCTTTACAGGATTGAGCCAAACCATCTCCGGCACAATAAGCGGCGGCGGCGCTCCATTAGAAAAAGCATCTGTGAGTACAGCAGGAGCCAGGGGAATTACTACCGATGGTAGTGGAAAATATTCTTTAAAATTAAATGCGGGTACTTATGCTTTAAAAGTGAGCTATGTGGGGTTTATAAGCCAAACCATAAGTGTAACCCTTGCGGCGGACGAAAACAAAACGCTGGATGTAGATCTTTTGCCCAGTGCACAAGAATCAGAAAATATTGTATTAGTGGGTATCCGCTCAATGCCACGTTCATCTACCGGCACACCATTGCCTATTGATAATGTAGATGCTGCTACACTTAAAAGCACAGGGCAAATAACTTTTGACAAGGCTTTGCAATACCGGGTCCCTTCCTTTAACACCGTAAACACCCCGGTAAATGATGCAAGCACTTTATTAGATCCTTACGAAATAAGAAACCTTGGCCCAAGCCGCACTTTAATTTTAATAAACGGCAAAAGAAAAAATCTGAGTTCATTATTATATGTTCAGTTTTCTCCTGGCCGTGGGGAAACAGGCGCTGATATATCTGCCATTCCTGTAGAAGCAATTAAAAATGTAGAAATATTACGTGACGGCGCTTCGGCACAATATGGCTCGGATGCTATAGCCGGTGTAATGAATATAATTTTAAAAGACAGGTATGACTACAGCACACTTACCCTAAATGCTGGGGTTACCGGTAAAGGCGATGGTGAAAATTATGGCATAGCATTAAACAGTGGAGCCAATATTGGTACCAAAGGTTTTATTAACTATACCGTTGGCCTTAGCCAGCAAAATGATGCGGTGCGTTCTGGTATTATTGATATCCCCACAGAAATTGCCACTTTCGGTGGAGATGCCACTACAGACGATGCAATCAGAAGATACCTGGCTGTATATCCTGATGCAAGAAATACCAATGGAACCGGCTCTACAACAGCATCAAAATTTGAATACAATTTAGGGTTACCAATTGGCGACAATGCTACGTTTTAC
>JAYVGA010000451.1:0-2060 GCA_043772635.1 Chitinophagaceae bacterium | reverse complement strand
CTGGTTTATTTTTTTCAACTATTAGAATTAAGATAAGTTTTTACCTGCTGATGCAGCTCACCGCTCAGTGGCACTACCGGCAGCCGCACAATATTTTTTATGATGTTCATTTCTGCCAAAAATGCTTTGGCACCTGCAGGGTTGTTTTCTTCAAACAACAGTTCGTAAGCAGGCATGAGGCGGTCATTTATTTTTTTTGCTAAATCAAATTCGTTCTTCAGGCAATGGTTTACCAATGCGCTAAAATCTTTTGGAAAACAATTGGCTGCTACACTTATAACACCATCCATACCGCAGGCCATTTGTGGCAGTGCAATGGCATCATCGCCACTTACAACTAAAAAATTTGGGGGCCTGTCTTTTAATATCTGCATGCACTGAATCATATCGCCACCGGCTTCTTTTATGCCAGCAATATTTTCAACTTCTGTTGCAAGCCTCAGGGTAGTTTGGGCGGTCATATTTCTACCGGTGCGGCCTGGTACATTGTATAAAATAATGGGGAGCGGTGATGCTGCACCCATGGCTTTGTAGTGCTGAAAAATACCTTCCTGCGAAGGCTTGTTGTAATAAGGGCTGGCACTTAACACAGCCACTGCATTATCCAATGGAAAATAATTAAGGTCGTCTATTACATCCTGCGTGCAGTTTCCGCCCACACCTACCACTACAGGCACCCGGCTATTAATATGTTTACAGGTAAATTCAATAATTGCTTTTTTTTCTTCTTTACTCAGCACCGGGGTTTCGCCGGTAGTGCCCATGGTAACAATATAGTTTACACCATTATCAATTTGAAAATCAAGCAATGTTGCCAATGCATCAAAATCAATTAAGTTATCATTTGTAAAAGGCGTTATCACCGCCACACCTGTTCCTTTTAACTGTTCCCTTAAATTCATTGGTAAAAATATTTAAGTGAAGATATTAAAATCCTGCTTAAACTATGCGAAGGCAACAGGCAAAAAAATCCTCCCAGGATAAAATCGATGGGAGGAACGGTCTTTACTTAAGAACTTAGAAAATCAGCTATTCAATATTTTTGATTGCTGCAGGTAGTTTTTGTCATTGCTGTAGATGAATAAACAAGAACCATTTTTTATTTTTTCAATGATGGGTTTATTTAATTTTTCGGGCAGTGCAGGGCAACCATGACTGCGGCCAATGTAACCACGGCTTTTAATAAAATCTTCGCTTACATACGGAGCACCATGCACTACTATTGCTCTTTCTTCTGCCCGGTTATTTATTCCATATTCCATTCCTTCCAGTTGCATAGAAAATCCGTTTTTGCCATTGTATGTTCCTTCGGTAAGATAAAAACCAAGGCTGCTCTGGTAACTATCGGGTTTATTAGAAAATTTATTAGCATACGCTTCTCCGGTATTGCGTCCGTGTGCTACATAAGTGTTAAACAAAATTTTAAAGCTGTTTACATCCAACACAAATAATCTTTTTTGAGAAGATGGTTTGGTAAAATCAATAATGGAAAGTATGTTTTCATTGCGCAGCCTGCCCTGCTTTTTCAGGTTTTCATATCCTTTTACAGCATAGTCAAATGCCTGCTGCGATAAACCGAGCCCGTCTAACTGAAGGCTGTCGTATATCATTTCCAATGCAGAAACACTGGCTTCCTTTACCACTAAATTTTCGGTAGATTTTAAAACAACCGGCATAGCATTACCCGCCCTGTTGTGAGTAGAAAAAGCAAATGAAAAATGCATGATAGAAAATAATGCAATCACAGATGACAAATAAAATCCACTAAGTCTGAATTTCTTCATTCTATTAATAATTTAATCTGTTAAAAAAAGAAAACGTTTAATTAGTGTAGATGTTGTACTTATAGACGATGTTTTTGTAAATAAATCAAGGGGTACAATTAGAATGCAAATTTACCCTTTTCAGGGCTTTTATAAAAATGTAAACTGTTAAGCCTTTTAAAAAATTTAAGACTGTAGAAATACTACTACCCATATAAAAACGCCTATTTTTACATAGAAGAAATGCAAAAATTATTAATGTAAATTTTAATAACGTAATTAGTTGTAATGCATGAG
>JAYVGA010000450.1:0-15696 GCA_043772635.1 Chitinophagaceae bacterium | reverse complement strand
GGCAATGAATTTAAAATCATTACCCAGGTGTTTCTGTACAAATTCATGAACGATAAATTTGGGTACGAGGTAAAGCTGATAGAACCTAAACTTAAAAATGCCGAAAGCTGGGAACAGGAAATAGCCAAATACACAGACAGGCAATATGAAATGCTGCTGCTGAAAATGAACCCCGACAGTGCCAAACTAAAAAGGGAACATTTTTTATCTAACCTGCACAACAACCAAAACAAAGAAGAGTTTGCAAAACTGTTTGATGATACCCTGCGGGACATTGCCATTTTTAATAACGATATCTTTTCTGTAAAAACAGGCAGTGGTACAAAAATCGTTTTGTTTGAAGCCCTGAGTAAGTACATTCATGATGAATCGGAACGGGATAATTTTTGCCGGGCAATCATTAACCCTTTGGTAAATTTTAGTTTTGAAAAAATCTTTAATCAAAAATTTGATTTCTTTTCTACCATTTTTGAATACCTCATTAAAGATTACAACAAAGATGGTGGCGGAAAATATGCAGAGTACTATACACCACATGCAGTTTCCAAGATCATGGCTTCTATTTTGGTAGATAAGCCGGTGAGCAATGTAACCTGTTACGATCCATCGGCAGGCTCGGGTACCCTGCTCATGAACCTGGCACATGCTATTGGCGAAGACCGATGTACCATTTACTCCCAGGATATATCACAAAAGAGCAGTAGCATGCTGCGCCTGAATTTAATTTTAAATAACCTGGTACACTCCATACAAAATATTATACAGGGTAATACATTATTATTGCCTTATCATAAAGCAGCCGATAAAAGTTTAAGGAAGTTTGATTACATCGTTTCCAATCCGCCATTTAAACTGGATTTCAGCGATTTTGTTTCTGACCTTGGGAGCAAAGAAAATCAGGAGCGTTTTTTTGCAGGCTTTCCTAATGTGCCCAATAAGGATAAAGATAAGATGGCTATCTATCCGCTCTTTATCCAGCACATCATGTTTTCGTTATCTAAAAAAGGAAGGGCTGCTATTGTAGTACCCACAGGATTTATAACTGCACAAAGCGGTATTGAAAAAAAAATACGGGAACGCCTGGTAGAACAAAAAATGCTGCGGGGTGTGGTAAGTATGCCAAGCAATATTTTTGCAACTACAGGAACCAACGTATCTATTTTATTTTTAGATAAAGCCAATACCAAGGGTGATATTGTTTTGATGGATGCTTCTAAACTGGGTACCACGGTTAAAGAAGGAAAGAATCAAAAAACTTTACTCTCACCGGAAGAAGAAGAATTGATAGTTGCCACATTTAATAAACATGAAGCCAAAGAAGATTTTACAGTAGTGGTTTCTTATGAGCAGATTAAAGAGAAGAACTACTCGTTGAGTGCAGGGCAATATTTTGAAGTTAAGATTGAATACACAGATATTACACCCATAGAATTTGAAAAAAAAATGAATGGGTTTAAAACCAATCTAGATTGCCTTTTTGCTGAATCAAAGGCTTTGGAAAAAGATATTCAGAAACAATTAAATGGGTTGAAGTATGAATAATTGGAAAGAAATAGAACTGGGTAAGGCTATACAGTTTAATCCACCAGAAAGAATTGCAAAAGGTAAGATAGCCAAGAAAATTCCAATGGATAGACTAATTGCTTATGAGAAAAAAATCAAAGGTTTTGAACTTGCAGAATTTAGTGCTGGACCAAAGTTTAGAAATGGAGATACTTTGGTTGCTAAAATAACACCTTGCTTAGAAAATGGTAAAACTGCTCAAGTTGATATTTTAGATGAAAACGAAGTCGCTTTTGGTTCGTCTGAATTTATTGTATTACGTCAAAATGAAAATACAATAAATGATTTCATCTTTTATTTAGCAAAAAGTCCAACGTTTAGGAAAAGAGCTATTGGCTGTATGGAAGGAACTTCCGGACGTAAAAGAGTTAATGAAGGAGCGTTAAAATTACAGGTTCTTCCAATTCCAAATAAAGCAACTCAAAAAAAAATTGCCTCAGTACTATCCTCCTTAGATTCTAAAATCGAACTCAACAACCGCATCAATGCCGAGTTAGAAGCCATGGCAAAAACGCTGTACGATTATTGGTTTGTGCAGTTTGATTTTCCTGATCAAAAAGGCAAGCCATACAAAACCAGTAGCGGTAAAATGATTTGGAATGAGGAGTTGAAGAGGGAGGTGCCGGAGGGGTGGGGGGCTAGCTATGTTGGTGATTTATTATCTTCTGAAATTTCAACAGAAAAAATCCCATCCTCTGGAATATTAGATAAGGGGAAAATACCGGTAATTGATCAAAGCACAGATTATATAGCAGGTTTTACTAATGAACAAAATTCAATTATCAATACAAAAGAACCAAGAATAGTCTTCGGAGACCACACAAGGATTTTAAAGTTAATCAATTTCGATTTTGCACGAGGGGCAGATGGAACGCAGGTGTTATTGTCAAATAATAAGCGAATGCCTCAGCATTTATTCTATCATACACTATTAAAAATTGACTTGTCTAATTATGGATATGCTCGCCATTTTAAATTTTTAAAAGGAACTCGGATTCTTTTGCCAAACGAAGCAATTGCTCAGCAATTTGATGAAGCAATTCAGAAAAATCATTTTATGATTAGAGATAATATTTTTCAAAATCAAAAACTTTCCGAACTCCGGGATTGGCTTTTGCCAATGCTGATGAATGGGCAGGTGAAGGTGGAAGATGTGGAGAATGAAGAGAGCCTGGCTATGGCGGCAGAGGGAGAGGTGGAGTATGGGAGGAAGAAAAAACGAGCAACTACCTAAACCTTTAAATATTTATGTTACCATTTATTATAGGAGCGGGTATTATAGCTTTATTAATTGAAGCTTTTTCTGAGGATGAGACAGAATACAAAAGGCCCAGTAAAAATTCTCGTAAAAGAATATTTATAAGTTTTGCAATTGAGGATGACATTTACCGAGATTATTTAGTTGAGCAATCTAGAAATGAAAGATCACCGTTTGAATTTGTTGATATGTCAGTAAAGTACCCATGGAGTGAAGATGAATGGAAGAAAAGATGTAGAACAAAAATTAAATGCTGTGACGGTATGATAGTTTTGCTGAGCAAAAATACATTTCATTCAAGTGGAACAAGATGGGAAATAAAATGTGCAGAAGAAGAAGGAATACCAGTAATAGGTATGCATATAAAAAAGAATGACAGGGGGGCGATCCCTCCTGAATTAAGAGGAAAAAAGATAATTATATGGAATTGGGAGAATTTAGAACACTTCATTAATAAAATATAAATATGGCTAATCCAAGAGCATTTATCAGTTTTGACTTTGACAATAATAGTGGGGAGAAGTTGTACTTTTCTGGCCAGGCAAAAAATTCTAAAACGCCCTTTAACATTGAAGATTGGTCTTCAAAAACTTCTTTGCCTCAAAAGGAATGGGAAGATTTAATTAAGGCTAAAATAAACAAATGTAATTTTCTGGTAGTACTGGTAGGAAAAAGAATTTCCTCTGCTACAGGGGTTGCTAAAGAAATTGAATTTGCTAAAAGTCAAAATATTCCAGTATTTGGTGTTTATGTTGAAGGGGCAGATAGTAATACTGTTTTGCCTGCAGGCTTAGCAAGAAACAGGACAATTAGCTGGAATTGGGAATCCATAGCAAAAGCAATTGATCAAATGATGACCGAAGGTAAAAACAAATAAATATGAGAAAAGCACTTGTAGTAGGAATGGATTATTATGAGAACATAAATCCTCTTTTTGGTTGTGTAAATGATGCTTATGCAGTTAAAGCCGTTCTTGATAGGCATAGTGACGGAACTAAAAACTTCGATGTTAATATTGAGGTTGCTACAGGTCCGAAAACTTGCATTGAAAGAAAAGAATTAAAAAATAAAGTTGAAGAACTTTTTAGAGATAAAAGTGATATCGCTTTATTTTACTTTTCAGGGCATGGTTATATAGAAAGTACTGGCGGTTATTTAATCACATCCGAATGTAAGGATGGAGATGATGGACTCCCTATGAATGAATTATTACAAATTGCCAACAACTCTCCGGCCAGAAATAAAATTATTATTTTAGACTGTTGCCATGCTGGCATTGCAGGCAACAATGCGCAACATGAAGACAAGGCTGTACTCAAAGAAGGAACTACTATTTTGACTGCATCAAGTGCTGAACAATATGCTATTGAAATAAATGGATCAGGTGTATTCACTACTTTGTTTATTGACGCAATGAATGGAAGTGCATCAAATTTAGTAGGTGACATCACACCTGGTAGTATTTATGCTCATATTGATCAGTCATTAGGATCCTGGGAACAAAGGCCAATTTTTAAAACCAATGTAACAACCTTCACAACATTAAGAAAAGTTCAGCCACCTATCAGTCTATCAGACTTAAAAAGACTAACAGAATTGTTTCCAATCAAAGGGCAGGAGTTTAAACTTGATCCAAGCTATGAGCCTGAAAGTGAAAATCCTGATGATGATAATATGGCAAAATTTAAATTACTTCAGAAATATAACAGAATAAATTTGGTTGTGCCTGTAGATGCTGAGCACATGTATTTTGCAGCTATGGAAAGTAAGTCTTGTAAACTGACAATACTGGGAGAACATTATTGGAATTTAATATCGAAGGAGAGGATTTAAGTGAAATAACTTATAAGTCCTAGAGAAAATAATAAAACAAGTAATACATAAATTATGCTCCCGGTTTATGAAGCAATAGATATAAAAAGTATTCTTTCTAAAAAGGTGGGGCACACTGAGCCATGGGTTGTGCTTGTTAATACTCCATTAGGTTTAAAGTCATTTGTTACAAAACTATATACCACGGCAGAGGTAGAAAATAATAATTCTGTAACAAATGAAATAATTTGCAATACCCTGGCCAGTCAATTTGATTTGAAAGCACCAGGCTGCGCTTTTATAGATATTCCGGAAGAATTAGTTTTAAGCAAACCTCAACAATACCAGTTTCAATATAGTAGTGTAGATCCCCGTTTAAAATTTGGCACAGAGATGCTTGAAGGCGTTACTGCTGCAATACCTCAATTATCTAAAAGTTACTATAAGCAAAGATTGTCATTGGATACACTTTATGCATTTGATAATATGATTCGCAATGCTGATAGGGGACAACAAAAAACGAATTTACTAATGGGGTCAAAAAGTGCTTTCCTGATAGACCACGAGTATACTTTAAATATAAATCACATCACTGATATTGATTGGAATGATTTTTCAATAGAAAACAAATTTACGCATCATCACTTGTTGTATACCTACCTTAAAAGATCAAAAAAAAATAATAAACAATACTTTTTTGATGAGTTTCAGGAATATATAAAAACAATGAATATTAATCAATTGAATAGTTATTTCAAGCAATTATCCAATGAGGGTTTCACTACCCAACAAAAATATATTAACAACTGGCTTACCGAATTAAAACAAAATTCAACTACATTCGTTAATTCCCTAAAGGCATCATTAATATGAATAATTTTTTTACATATAGCATTTTACAATACAAACACAGTTTGGTATTGGGCGAATCTATCAATGTAGGTATTCTATTTCATTTTGCGGAAGAGAACATTTTTCAATTTGTAAAAGGTGATGGGTATAGAGCAAAAGCTATATATCCTGATTTTAATAATTCTCTTTTTAATGGTTATATCAGGAATATTACAGACAAGGTGAAAAATCATGTTGACTTATTTAATCAACAGTCTGATAAAATAAATTTTGAGGAATATATTCATAAATTCATTTTTGCAGAAGATGCTGCAGGTCTCATTTTTAGTGATGCAGTAAAGGTTAGGAATGTTTTTAAATCACCCCATTCTGCTATTACTGAATATTCAAAATTATTACTACCTGGTATTAGTACAGAAAAGCCATTGATACAGCGGCATAATGAAAATTTTATTCTTACTACTTTTCGGGGCTATCTGCAGGATAGAGACAGATCAGTTGAAAAGAAATTTGAGAAAAATAAGTATATACAAACTAAAAATTTCAATATAAAATTTGAATTGGCATATCTTAATAAAACAAATCGATTTATTAAACCCTTAAGCTTTGATTTATCAGATGAACTTTCCATTCAAAATAAAGCTGCTATCACATATTGTCATTTAAACGATTTAGTTGATTTTGCCAGGAAAAACAACGCAAGTTTTGATTTTCTTATTGCCGAACCACAGAATATTGAATTTAGAAGAGATTTTCAAAACGCCCTGGATTATATTTCAAATTCCATTGCACCTAAAAAGTTAATTACCCAAGATAAGTGGGAAGAGTATACTCAAAATACTTTTGACTTTCTCACTGCGAATTGAAAATAGTTATTCCAACTAATGGCATCCATTAATTAAGCTAATTCACAATTGTTGCCGCCGTGGGTGGCTGCCGGCGTTTTTTGCCTCCGTGGGTGGATAAGTTGCCGCCGTGTGTTGTTGCCGGCGTTTGGTCTCCGACCAACGCCTTATTACCGGTCTGGTCTTCAACTTTATATAATAGTTGATATTACAAAAGGCCTTATTTACCTGCACTTGCAGCCCCCAACACCTTCACAATAAAAATATCTCCTCTAAGCATTAAAATTTGTTGATATTTGATTAGTAAAATTTGTTGTGGAATTTTTTAAATAATTTTATAAACGCACACTGCTATATGAAAGGGAATAGTAAAATATTTTTTTTGGTTGTCTTGATATTCATGATGGGTTGTAAGGATAATAAAAGCGTTTTTAATCCTGTTAAACCATCCAGAAGCGGCATTGATTTTATCAATAAACTAAATTATACCGACAGCTTAACTGTGCTGGACTTTGAGTATATGTTTAATGGAGCCGGTGTAGCTTTATGCGATATTAATAACGATGGCCTGCAGGATATTTTATTTACCGGCAATATGGTTTCTGCAAAATTGTATCTCAATAAAGGCAATCTTACATTTGAAGATATAACTGAAAAAGCCGGCCTTAAAACAGAAGGCTGGTGTTATGGTGTTTCTGTTGTAGATATTAACCAGGATGGATACCAGGATTTTTACATCAGCAAATCAGGCAACAAAAAAACACCTGCAGAGAAAAGACACAATTTATTTTTTATTAACCAGGGTCCTTCTCCCTCTCCAAAAGGAGAGGGCGGGGGTGAGGTAACTTTTAAAGAATCGGCTGCAGCAATGGGCCTGGATGACGATGGCTACGATGTGCAGGCAGCTTTTTTAGATTATGATAAAGATGGCGACCTGGATGTGTACCTGCTGCGCAATTCGTTTGTAAATTATAACCGCAACAATGTTAGGGTAAAACAAACAGAAGGGCAGGCCGCCTCTACCGATAAATTATTTCGTAACGATGGGCCTGTTGTTTCCCTCCCTTCGGGGGAACGGAAGGGGGGCTTTACAGATGTATCTAAAGAAACAGGAATTACCATAGAAGGTTTTGGGCTGGGCGTTTCTGTATGCGATATTAATAAAGATAACTGGCCCGACCTTTATGTATCCAATGATTTTCTTACCAACGATTTGCTTTGGATAAATAATAAAAATGGCGGCTTTACCAATGAGGCAAAAAAATACCTGCGGCATCAAACCTACAATGCCATGGGTAACGATGTGGCCGATTTTAATAATGATGGCAACGATGATATTGTTACCGTAGATATGCTGCCACCCGATAATAAAAGATGGAAGCTTACCATTGGCGGAAACCGCTACGATGAATTTAATAATACAATTAACATGGGATATGAGCCGCAATATCTCCGCAACACTTTACAATTAAATAATGGCGATGGCAGCTTTAGCGAAATAGGCCAGGCATCCGGTATTAATGCAACAGAATGGAGCTGGGCACCGCTCTTTGCCGATTTTGATAATGATGGATGGAAAGATTTATTTGTATCAAATGGATATAGATCGGATGTTACCAATATGGATTTTATTCTTTATGGCAAACGGGCTTTGTTTATGGGTACTGCAGAAGCTAACCGTAAGGAACGTTTAAAAATGCTGGAAAATTTTCCGGGCATTCATGTAAACAATTATGTATTTAAAAATAATAAAGACTTAACTTTTTCTGATGTGTCAAAAGAATGGGGGCTGGGTGCACCTTCATATTCCAATGGGGCGGCGTATGGCGATCTGGATAACGATGGAGACCTTGACCTGGTAATAAATAATATTGATGAAGCAGCTTCTGTTTACGAAAATAAAATCAACACATTAAATCCCGGGAACAGGTGGTTAAAAATAAAATTTAATGGCCCGCCCGGAAACAGGGATGGGCTTGAAGCAAAAATATGTTTGTGGCAAAATGGAAATATGCAGTACAGTTACTGCTCGCCGGTAAGAGGATATTTATCAAGCGTAGAAGCTGCTGTACATTTTGGGTTGTTAGATAAGCCAGTGGATAGTTTGAAAGTTTTATGGCCCGATAATAAAGTGCAATTAATAAAAAATCCAACAGTAAATAAGCAGCTTATTTTAAATTATAAAGATGCGGTTGCGGCAGATAATACTTGTTTTAGCCATCTTATAAAACCTGTTTTTTTTGCCCCCGTAGATTCTGCTCTGCAAATAAATTATCAGCATAAAGAAGATGACTATATAGATTTTAAAGCACAACCCATATTGCAGCATACCTGCTCCCGTGAAGGGCCGGGTATTGCAACGGGCGATGTAAATGCAGATGGCCTGGATGATTTTTATATAGGTGCCGCCACAGGTTTTGATGGTTCAATTTTTCTTCAGCAAAAAAATGGAAAGTTTTTACAACAGCATATGCTGCACGATAACCATTCAGATGATATGGGCGCTTTGTTTTTTGATGCTGATAAAGATGGCGATTTGGATTTGTATGTGGTAAGCGGCGGTACCACTGCACAAAAAAAAGGAGATTCCATTTACCAGGACAGATTGTACAGCAATGATGGAAGAGGCGAATTTACCCGGGCCGTTGATGCACTGCCATTAATGAATAACAGTGGTGCCAGTGTAACCGCTGCCGATTATGATAAAGATGGCGATCTTGATTTATTTGTTTGCGGAAGAGTAAGCCCCGGCGAATATCCTGTTGATCCTAAAAGTTTTTTACTGCAAAATAATTCACTGGCAGGTGCTGCAAATTTTACAGATATAAGTGCAGCACAATTACCACAGAAGGGAAACATCGGTATGGTTACTTCTGCTTTGTGGACAGATTATGATAATGATGGCTGGATAGATTTAATGCTTGCTGGAGAATTTATGCCCATCACTTTTATTAAAAATAAAAACGGCAAACTCCAGGGCGGTTCACCATCAACCATTGAGCATTCACAGGGTTGGTGGAACAGTTTGGTGGCAGCAGATTTTGATAAGGATGGTGATATGGATTATATAGCCGGAAATCTTGGATTAAATAACTGGTTAAAGACAAGTACAAAAGAACCCGTTTGTGTGTATGCAAAAGATTATGATAAAAACGGAAGAATAGATCCTGTGCTTTGCCATTACAGCGATAGATTAGAGTATGTAGTGCATGCCAGGGATGATATTAATTTTCAGATAACGGCCATGAAGGCAAGGTTCAGGGATTATGCCACCTGGGCCAATGTGGGTTTTAGAGATGCATTTACAAAAGATGAATTGGCAGATGCCCTGGTTTTAAAATGCGAAACATTTGAAACTGCTTACATAGAAAATACAGGTGCAGGAAAATTTGTGCTCCGCAATTTACCCTTGCAGGCACAGCTCTCCCCAATTTATGGCATGCTGTGCAGGGATATAAATGATGATGGAAATATGGATGTGATTTGTGCAGGTAATTCTTATGCACCCGAAGTGCAGAGCGGCCGCAACGATGCACAGGGCATGCTGGTTTTAATGGGTGATGGTAAGGGGGCATTTAAGCCAGACAGGAATCAGTTTAATACGGCCAGCGATAACAAGGCATTAAGCAGCATACGGATTGGAGATGGTGGTACACTCCTGCTGCTTAGTAGCAATAATGGTTCTTTAAAAGCATACAGGGTTAATCAGCAAACAAAACAGGTACCACTAATGGCTGCTGATGTGTATGCAATTATTACAGATAAGAAAGATAAAAAATATAAACAGGAATTTTATTTTGGTCATTCTTATTTATCGCAGGCCGGTAGGTTTTTAGAAATATCTTCTGCCATACAATCTGCATTAATTTATGATAGTAAAGGAAATAAAAGGGAGCTAAAATTCTGATGCGTATTGCTCATACCATATTATTGTTTTTGTTTCTAACGGCTATGAGTGCCTGCAGTAAAAAGAAAAAAATATTTGAGTCTTTGCCTGCAGCTAAAACCGGTATAGACTTTATAAATACCGTAGAAGAAAATGATAAATACAATGTGCTGGATTATATGAATATTTATACCGGTGCAGGTGTGGCCGCCGGCGATGTAAACAATGATGGCCTGGTTGATTTATTTTTTAGTGGTAATCAAACCAGTTGCAAACTCTACATTAATAAAGGCAACATGCAGTTTGAAGATGTAACCCAAAAAGCAGGACTAATTACCAACCGCTGGTGTACCGGCGTATCTATGGTAGACTTAAACCAGGATGGTTATTTAGATATTTATGTAAATGTAGCCGGTAGTAAAAAATTTGGGAGTACGGCTAATTTGCTTTACATAAATAATAAAAACGGAACCTTTATTGAGCAGGCAGAAAAATATGGCATTGCCGATATAAGGTTAACGATGAATGCATCTTTTTTTGATTACGACAGGGATGGTGATTTGGATTTGTTTTTAATAACCAATCCTGCAGATGAAAGAGTGAGTGATGTAAATAACATTACAGATATACAACAACAGGGCGAGTCGGCTGGCACAGATATTTTATACCGCAACAACGGACCTTCCCCCTCGCCTTCAGAAAAAGGGCAGGTTACTTTTACAGATGTATCCAAAGCCGCCGGAATTTTAAAAGAAGGCTACAGTTTGGGTGCAGGCATCAGCGATGTAAACAATGATGGCTGGCCGGACATTTATGTGTCCAACGACTTTTTAACCAGCGATATTTTATACATCAATAATCGTAATGGAACTTTTACAGATAAAATACAGGAGTGTTTAAAACATACCAGCTTTGCCTCTATGGGTAATGATGTGGCCGATTTTAATAATGATGGCCTGCCGGATATTTTTACATTGGATATGTTGCCCGAAGATAATTTTCGTAAAAAAATGATTATCCCTTCCGGCAGTTACGATAAGTTTCAACTTTTATTGCAAAAAGGATATGAAACACAATACAGCCGTAATGCATTGCAATTAAATAATGGTTCTTCTCCCTCTCCTTCAGGAGAAAATAAAAATGAGGTTACCTTTAGTGATATCGCTTTTCTATCCGGTGTTAGCGCTACCGACTGGAGCTGGGCTTCGCTCTTTGCAGATTATGACAATGATGGCGATAAAGATTTGATGGTAACCAATGGTTTTTACCGTGACCTGGGTGACCAGGATTATATTCATTACCAGGCAAAAATGCAAAACCCCATGGGCAGGCAGGATGCTAAAAGAGCAGAGAAACTTAAAGCAGTAAAAGCCCTGGCCAATATTCCTTTGCAGGATTATTTATTTGAAAATAATAACAACCTCACTTTTACAAAACGAAGCGACGACTGGGGTTTTAGCGAACCCGGTTTTTCTAACGGTGCCTGTTATGCCGATTTGGATAATGATGGCGACCTGGAATTAATCATTAATCAATTTAACAGCAAAGCCAAAATTTTTAAAAACAACAGCAATGAACTTTTAAAAAATAATTTTCTCACCATAAAATTAACCGGCAATAAACCTAACCTGCAGGCCATAGGTTCTAAAGTGTATGTATATACCAAAGGCAAAATGCAAATGCAGGAACTTAATCCATACCGGGGTTACGAATCTACCATGGAAATGGCTTTGCATTTTGGATTGGGAAAAAACACCCTGGCCGACAGTGTAAAAATTATCTGGCCTGATGGAACCAAGCAAATGAAATATAATATTGCTGCCAATGCAGTATTAAATATAGCAGCAATTCCTAACCAAACAAATATTTCAAACACGCTTTCATCAAACAATGAAACCCTTTCGGAGCTATTGTTTAAAAATGTTAGCCAAACAAAAGGATTAATTTATGCTCATAAAGAAAATGATTTTGTTGATTTTAAATTGCAGCCGCTCCTGCCGCACATGCATTCCCGTAATGGGCCGGGCATAACGGTTGGCGATATTAACGGCGATGGAAAAGAAGATTTTTATATTGGTGCAGCAGCCGGCAATAATGGAAGTTTTTTTATACAAAATGCATTGGGAGTATTTACAGAAAAAAAACTGAAGAAAGATACTTTGTATGAAGATATGGGTGTGCTGCTGTTTGATGCTGATAATGATAATGACCTTGATTTATTTGTTGTAAGCGGCAGTTCAGAAAACGATGAAGGCGCTGCAACGCAGCAGGACAGGTTATATATTAATGACAGCAAAGCCCGCCTGAATGGCGAAGTCGGGCAGGGAAATTTTATTTACAAAGCAGATGCATTGCCAGATACCAAAGCCAGTGGCTCCTGTGTAGCAGCATGCGATTATGATAAAGATGGAGATTTGGATTTATTTATTGGCGGAAGAGTGGTGCCGGGCAGTTATCCTATGCAGCCCAAAAGTTATTTGCTCAAAAATAATGGCGGAAAATTTTCTGATGCATCCGCAGCCGAATTACCACAAGAGGGAAAAATAGGAATGGTTACTTCGGCTTTATGGACAGATTATGATAATGATGGCTGGATAGATTTAATGCTGGCAGGAGAATTTATGCCCATCAGTTTTATTAAAAATAAAAATGGCAAACTCATTTACAATTCACCATTAACTATTGAACATTCACTCGGTTGGTGGAACAGTATTACCTCCGGCGACTTTGATGAAGATGGCGATATGGATTACATAGTAGGTAACCTTGGTTTAAACAGCAGGCATAAAGCAAGCGCTGCAGAACCACTTTGTATTTATGCAAAAGATTTTGATAAAAACGGAAGAATAGACCCCATCATGTGTTACTACGTGCAGGGCAAAAATTATATCTATCCATCAAGAGATGAAATGATAAAACAAATTGCAGCCATGCGTATAAGGTTTCAATCGTACAATGATTTTGCATCGGTAACTTTTGAAGAGTCTTTTACCAAAAAAGAATTAAGCGAAGCGCTGCTGGTAAAGAGCGAATGTTTTGAAAGCAGTTACCTGCAAAATAATGGCGCAGGAAAATTTGAGCGAAAAGCACTTCCGCTTCAATGCCAGTTTGCACCAATATTTGGGATGCTCACCGGCGACTATAATAATGATGGGCATCCTGATGTTTTAATAACCGGCAACTCTTACGCTACAGAAGTTTCTACCGGTAATTACGATGCCATGACAGGTTTATTATTGGCGGGAGATGGTAAAGGAAATTTTAATCCTATAAATTCCAATGCCTCGGGGTTTAATGCAGATGAAGATTGTAAAGGAATGGCGCAGATAAATCTTGCAGACAATTCTGCCTTAATTTTAGTGGCCAGTAATAATGGCAAGCTGCAGAGTTATACATGGGCTAAAAATAAAAATGCCCCTATCCCTGTAAATCAAAATGATGTATATGCGGTAGTTCATAAAAAAGATGGTACATCTTTTAAACAGGAATTATATTTTGGAAACACCTATTTATCCGGTTCATCAAGGATGCTTACATACACTTATCCTGTTACAGGTGTAACTGTTTTTAATAACAAAGGAATTAAAAGAGAAATAAAAATTAATTAATATCCGGGTAAAATTAATAATATCCAATATAGCCGTTAAGGTTATGGGTTCTAAGCCCCCTCTCTTTTGGAGAGGGGGTTGGGGGGTGAGGTCAGGCAAAGGATTATGGAGATTAACTAGAACAACAGTAATAAAAATTAATTAAACATCACCATGAAAAAATTGTTGCTGCTGACAGGGATTGTTTTGATGCTGGTGTCGTGTAAGCATAAAACAAACGAGGCTGGCATAAACCAGTTTTGTAAAAATCAATTGCAGCAATGGAACAATAAACTCACTTATGTAATAATGATGGATGTATTTACTCCGCCGGTTTGCAGCCGCATTTATGCCTACACAAATATTGCAGCTTATGAAGCTTTAATTGCAGGAAATAAAAAGTATAAAACTTATGCCGGAAAACTAAATGGCTTAACAGCATTGCCGCAACCGGATGCCGGTAAAAAATATAATTACACCATTGCAAGCGTACTTGCCTTTACAACTGCTGCACAAAAATTAGTATTTAATGGCGATGCAATAAAAGAAAAAGAAGCGGCCTGGCTTGAGCAGTTAGACAGCATTGGCATAAACCAGGAATTGCTGGATAATTCTGTGGAGTACGGAAGGGAAGTGGGGCAGCATATTCTAACCTGGGCATCAAAAGATGGTTACCTGCAGCGTACTTCCTTTGGTGGTTATGTAGTAACGCAAACGCCTGGCCGCTGGGTGCCCACTCCGCCCGATTATATGGATGCAGTAGAAAATAATTTTAAAATGCTCCGACCTTTTGTATTGGATTCTGCCTCCCAGTTCAAGGCCCAGCCTCCCATAAAATATGATACCGCAAAAGGTTCGGCGTTTTATAAACAGGCATACGAAGTGTACCAGGCTGTTAACGCTCCAAACCCCGGCGATTCTGCCACAGCATGGTATTGGGACGATAACCCCAACACTTCTATCACACAGGGGCACATCACTTATTTTCAGCAAAAAATGTCGCCGCCGGGGCACTGGGTGCATATAGCATGTAATGTAGCAGCAAAAGAAAATTTCGACGAAGTAAAAACGGCATCACTTGTTTCTCAAACAGCCATTGCTATTGCAGATGTTATTATCTCCTGCTGGGAAACAAAATATTTTTACAATTATATACGGCCAGAAACGTTTATAAATAAATACATTGATAAAAATTGGGAGCCGCTTATTCAAACACCTGCTTTTCCCGAATACACCAGTGGCCACAGTGGTATATCTGCAAGTGCTGCCACAATTCTTACCTCATTTGTAAGGGACGGTTATGCATTTATAGATTCTACAGAAGTACTTTTTGGCAGGCCCATAAGAAAGTTTAATTCTTTTTATGAGGCAGCCGGCCAGGCAAGCATAAGCAGGATGTATGGAGGTATTCATTTTAGAGAAGCGTTGGAAACAGGAAATGAGCAGGGGAAAAAAGTAGGTACTTATATCGCATTAAAATTGAATAAATAATTACAAAATACAATTTGATATGGCATGCTTTGAAATGATCAAAAAAAATGATAGCGTGTAATGCTGATGTTAATCGTAAATTGAATCCTGTATTTGCGACCAGTTAATTTAGCAATATTAACTTTTCACAGGAATAATTATTTCAGATAAGTATAAGACTAATGAAAGCATCATTTACAAAACAACACGATTGTGCTCCTTACCAGTTAAAGGAATGTATAAAAGATGATTCAATCATTGTCCGTTCTCCGGGCCGTATTAATTTAATAGGCGAGCACACGGATTATAACGAAGGATTTGTACTTCCTGCCGCTATAGATAAAGCAGCTTATGTAGTTATTACAGTAGTAAGCGGTAAGCAAATTAATTTGCACAGCATAGATATGAATGAAACTTACAGCA
>JAYVGA010000449.1:0-7046 GCA_043772635.1 Chitinophagaceae bacterium | reverse complement strand
ACCAGGTTATTGCCCCGGTGGTCGGAACTTAGAATAAAATTTTACCCATTTTCCAAAAACTCCTTACATACTTTTCCTGCAAAAATCAAAGAACTTTTTAGGCTGCCGCCTTATACTGCAATATAAAACTTTTTATCTTACGTGGGTATGCCCATGTATGTACATCTGCACACATGATGCACTGCCGCTGATGGGTGCTGCCCATGTCGTCCCTGCCCTTGCATGTTGTACTGTTGTGATTGTAATGAAGGGTTATCCACTCTTTAAAGTTGCAGAGGGTTAACAACAGCGAAAAAAATTTATTTGATTGCCCCTGTATAAACTATAAATTATAATACTGCTGCCGGGGCAATCGAATAAGTTTTTTTTGTAAGCCAAAGCCGCCACTAATACACTTCAATCATAATACTGTAACTGGCGGCTGCGGCAGCATTACAAGCTCAGCGTTTGATTTTATAAAACTGCTTCAACATTACATCAATCATCCTTCGGCTTCGCTCAGGATAAATAAAAGAATAGCGAAGCTGCCGTGCTGCCGCAGGCTCTGCTGTTGACCGACTGGAAGGAGACAGCATAAAAATAGAAAGTGCTTGCACACCATTGTTTAGAAGCGCTGGCTGTCTTTCGGCACGGCGGCAACAAAAAAAACAATAAGCTACGCCTGATGGGATGGCATTGTTTTTTTTGTTGCCTGTCGGTGTTGGCTATTTAACATTAATGTGTTTTATAGGATTTTTTTGCGTTGGCATGCTTGCATAAGCGTAGGAAAAAATACTATAAAGCCACATTATGTTATTTAGCTTCAGGCAGTTTTTTTTGGCGTGGCTTTTTGCTTCGTGGCGCCAGGTGCACTTGTTTATTTTTTGCAAATACTTTTTTAAAAACTACAGATTTCATTTGCAAAAAAATAAAGTAGTGCAAGTGTGTCGGCTGCAAAAACCATGACAAAAAAAACTGACTGCAACACCGCAGGGCAGCAAAAGCGTTGGCCTTGTGTGTTTGCTTGCTGCAAGCCGTGCTCTGTGTCGGCCTTGCCTGGCTTTGTTCTGCTGCTGATGTTTATATTCTATGTCCGGCTTTGTACGAATGTTCAAAAATTGGAGATTGTATTTTGTGACCTCCAATTAAAAAAACTCCAACTGATGATTGGAGTTTAATGCTTGCGCTAATGGTGCAATTTTTTAATCGTCTGGTTTAAAGCCTATTCTTTTTCTTGGTTCCTGTGGTGGATTTAATAATTGTTTCAAGGCTTCAAAAATCAATCTTATATCTTCATCATGTGCCGTTAATTTCTTTTCCACTTTTTGCATCTGCAATAAAATATCTTTATTCGCTGATAACATTTCCCTCATTTTCACAAAGATTTCTATTACCCTGATACTTACATCCAACGCCTGTTTACTTTTTAATACACTTGCCAGCATTAATACGCCATGTTCTGTAAATGCGTAAGGCAGGAAGCCGCCCAACTGCTGTTTTGATGGTATCGCATTTTGCGATACCATCGTTTCAACTTCTTTCGCCGTCAACCGGAACATAAAATTAGATGGGAACCTGCCTAAATTTCTTTTTACCTGCTCCCTTAATCTTATCGCCTGAACACCGTACAATTCTGCCAGGTCCCTATCCAGCATTACTTTTTGCCTGCGGATGTAATAAATTTTATTCACTATAACTTCATCCACTACGGTTATTTTATTTCCTGCTTTTGCCATGTTGATTTTTTAAAGATTTAAAATATAATTTATCCAAACGGATGATGTTTGCTTAACGCATTGGTAAGGCTTTCCATTTCCTGCACTTCATAGCTTTCTGTACTGCTGATGTATTTATGGCCTGCCATGTATTGCACTTGCCTTTTATTATGCTGCCGCAACCAATGAAGTATAACACTTGCCCTGATGTGCAACGCATTTTTTATTTGTGGGTTGATGCCCTGTAATTCTTTGCTTAACGCACTGATGGTATTGTTTAGATTGCCTGGTAATAAAGCCCCTCCTAAACCCTCCCCGGTGGGGAGGACTTTTGAAGCCTTCAACAATTGATCTCTTACACCTCCGTGTATGTAAGTGTGAAGCGTTAATATTTGTTGTGTAGATAATTTTAATTCCCTGCTGTTGCCCCTTGCTGTACTTGGTATGTAAATAATCCCTTCGTTTAAATTGATGTGGTTTACTTCTAATTTTTCTAACTCGCCGCTGTGCAAGCCCTGCCATATTAATAAACCAACGATGATGATATTGCGCTGCTGGGCCAGCTCCGCTTTTTTCTTTGCACTATTGGTAACCTGCCTGTCCAGTGTTTTATAACTGTGGTACAGCTTTTCCAGGTCGGCATATTTCAATGGTTGTTCTGTTACTGTTTTTAATTTGCCACGTATCCTTAATGTCCTTGCAGGGTTGCGGTTTACTGATCCTTCCTGTTTTAAAAATTCAAAATATTTGCTGATGCTGGCTAACCTTAAATTGATGCTGGCAACATCTATATGCTTCTCTTTTTCATACTGCACATAATCCAGTAAATCGTTGTAACAAATATTTTCTGCTTCTTGTATATTGCTTTGCTGTACCCATTCTAAAAAATGTTTTGCATTGTGCAAATGGCCATTGATGGTGCTTTGCCTGTACCGCTGCTGCTGCAGTAAATAATTTTCAAACGCTTGTAACTCATCATTCATAACTCAACTGTATTTACGATATGTGTATATATCTGTGTGGTTTCTAAACTTGCATGGCCTAAAAACTTTGCAATCGCTTCTATGTCCATACCGCTTTGTAAAAGATGCGTTGCAATGCTGTGGCGTAAGCCATGCAGGGTTACATTTTTTTCAATGGCTGCCCTTTTCTTCATCAGCTTTAACCTGGCTTCTATATGGTCTAACCTGCCGCCAAAAATGCTTACAAAAAATGCAGCCCCCTCTAACTCCCCCGAAGGGGGAGGACACTTCCGTGGTAATGGTATGCCATGATTTTTACTTCGCAACATTTCAGAAGTGCTGTGATAGTATAAAAACCATTCCCTGCCTTCTTTCAGATAATCTTTAATGTCCTGTAAATGTTTATTGGCAATGGGTACATACCGCTGCCTGTTGCCTTTTCCTTTTCGTACAAATAATAATTTTTGCTGCAGGTCTATATCTGTAATATTTAATCTGATGCCTTCGCTTCTTCTTAATCCGCAGCCGTAATAAACCGCAATGATTGCCCTGTCTCTCTGGCCCATTGCAAGGCTGTTTTGTGGATAGGATAAAAAAGTGCTTTCGTATAATTGTTTTGTTTCTGCTGCCGTTAAAATAATTTTTTCGGTTACTTCGCTGTATTCCCTTTTGGGTGTGCTGTCTAAAATATATTTGCCGGTACTGTTTAAATATTTTGCAAAAGCATTGATGGCATTGATGATCTGGTTAATGTGGCTGGCACTTAATGCAGTGCCTTTGCAGTTCTTATTGGCACGGTGTTTTACATAGCTGACAAAATCATTGATGTGTTTGCTTTCAACTGCGGTGATGTGGTTTATTTTTTTCTGTTCCAGGTAATGTAAAAACTCCCGTACATGTATTGGCCAGCGCCTGGCTGTCTGCTCTGCATAGCCTAAAATTTGCAGCCATTCTTTGTAACCTTTTTCTAAATACTGGTAGTGGGTTGATTGTAATGTGAGGGATTTCATAAGCAGTTTTTTTTGGGGGGTATCATTTTCAAAAAACAGTGAACTACTGAACTACTTCGGTCTTTCTCTTTACTGCAGCGGCTTTAGGTGGTTTACTATCTTGCTGAACCACTGCCGAACTACAAGCATCACCCCCCTCCTGAACTTCGTTCGTTCCCTTGCAGGGAACCCCCAAAGGGGGAGGACAGGACAACCTTTGCAGTACATCATCCAAAGCCGTGTTGATAGTATGCTGCAGCTTATTATATTCTTCATTGCTGATTACTTCATATACAAAGCCTTTCTTCTTATCGCCATCCACTTTTTTTATTAACCCATACTGCTGCAACTCAATCATAAAACGTTTTTGCCTGCTGGGATGCTCCCTAAATACTTTTCTTATACTGCTGTTGATAAAAGTTTTTTGGTTACTCTCTTGTAAATAATTTTTCAGTTGCTCAAAATAATTTCTTGTTGCATAGCCCAACTCGTCTGCTTTTTTCAATAAAATATTTTTCATCAGTTCGTTTGCTTCTGCAATATCTTCTAAGGTGGTTTCTATATAAATTTCTCCGGTGCTTTTATCTACCTGGTGGGGCCGCTGGTATTGTTTGTAAAAAGTAATGGCTTCTATAAATGCTAAATAATGTGCATTGGTACGCCTTAGCTTAAATACTTGCTTGGGTATTACAAGCTGCTCTGCATAAGGGTTACGCACACTTATTGGTTGCAATATCCTTTGCACATTTTGTATAAGCCGTTGTATTTTTTGCTGCTGCCCCACATCTATTTTTCCTGCAGCCCATAATCTTTGGTACTGCATTACCCTTTCATCCTGGCATTCGCTTTCATCTAAATAAATTAAAAAACTTCTGTTGGCATTGTCTTCATAAATATGTTCGCTGGTGGTGCAGCCTGCAATGCATACAGGGCCTTTTACGGTCAGGTGTAAAGTTCTTTGGTTGCCATTGCGGTCCCTTACGGTAATGGTCTTGCTTATTTTTTGTTTGCTTTGTAATTCACGTATGGAGTACAATGCTGCAAACACTCCGTCATAATCTTCTATCAATATTACTTTGTGGCCAAGGTCATCATCTACATAATAATAAAATGCATTGGCACTTACACTTGTTAATTCTATTTTATCTTCCTTCGGTATTAACTCGCCAACCTTTTCCTGAAGGTGTGATTTACCAACTCCGCTACTTCCAAAACTTATAATGTGCAAAGGTCTTTGCAATTTCCTGCTGGTAAAAATTAAATACATAATCAACCGGTTTACTTCTTCGCCTATCACTCCGCTCATACCAATGCAATCATTTGTCCGTTGTAATAAATTCAGTTCTTTTAAAAATGTTTCTGCTTCGGTAATTTCTTCTTTGCTTAGTGTGGGTTTATTACTGATGGCTTTTGATTTGTCGCTGTCTATCTGCTGCAGCCGGTAATCTTCTACGGTGTTGATCAGGTGCCCCACCGCTGTGTGTATGTATGTGCTGCTAAGTGTAAAACGTTCTGCAATATTTTTTACCAGCTTTTGTGTTTGTGCCTCATTGTATAAATCTAAACTGTGCCTTATGCTGGGGAAAGTTTTAAAGTCCACTTTCAGCGTTGCCCTCATTGAATGCAGTCCTTCTATTCGTATGCCGCCCAACAATGCAAAGTTGATTTCTTCGTACTTCCAGGTTACATACTCTGGGTTGTGGTGGTTTAATTCTTCTGCTGCCATAAAAATATTTTTTAGACCGTTTACGGTCAAAAATAATCTTATGCTGTTAATTTTACAAATCTTTTACTATTTTATTTTCTCTTTTAAGGCTTGTATATTTGTCAAACACTGTAATTACAGGTTCTTTTTAACCTAATACGATTAAAATAATGGTCACCTTTGGTAAAAAAATAGCGATGCTCCGGAAAGAAAAAAATCTTTCGCAAACAGAACTGGCTAACCTGCTTATCACTTCTGTTTCAGTTATCAGCAGGTATGAAAGGGATGAGATGAAGCCTTCTATTGATGCCGCTAAAAAATTGGCTGATTTATTAAATACTACTGTGGGCTATTTGTTGGGGGAAAATGAAGATGCCGATATTTTAAAAGAACCTAAAATGCTGGAACGGCTTAAAACGATCAATGCCTTTTCCGAACAGGAAAAACAGCAGGTTTATTTTACCCTGGATGCCGTTATACATGAAGTTAAAAACAGAAAAGTTTACGCTAAATAATTTATACCATGGATACAATGCTGATACAGCTTACCAACCAAAAAGCCGCCGGGCTTTTGCATGAACTGGAAGAACTGCATTTAATTAAAGTGCTGAAAGAAAATATTACCGGGCCAAAACCTAAGCTGTCCGATAAATACAAGGGTATTTTTACAAAGGAACAAGGCCAAAAACTAAACGAACACATACAACAAATGCGTAGCGAATGGAACAGTATTTAATTGATACCAATGCTGTACCTGATTATTTTACCGCTTCCTTCCCTGCTGCCGGTATGCAGTTTATGGATACCGCTATTGATGCTACCCCCAATCTTTCTGTTATTACGCAAATAGAACTGCTTTGCTGGAAAACCGATGCAGCTACCGAACAAAAAGTAAAAGATTTTATCAGTGATAGTATTGTGCTGGATATTACGCCAGATGTGATTACCCAATGTGTAAACCTGCGCAAGGGCAAAAAAATAAAAACACCTGATGCCATTATTGCCGCCACCGCCCTGGCTTACGGCTATACCATCATTACCAACAACGAAAAAGATTTTACCAATATTAATGGTTTGAAAATTATCAACCCCTATAAATTGTAAATAAAAAAACCACCAGCTTTTTTATAAATGATAGCTTAATAAATTTATGCCTTTAGTAACAGCCCGGCACTGGAAACCCTACCCACATACCCACGCCTCATTCCAGCGCCTGATTGGAAATAAATACCGTTCTTACAGGTGGCGGAAAATAACTCCCTGATGTCATGCGGTTCCACAGCTTGTACAGGTTATCGGCCATCTTCTCATTGAACTTCTCAATGCTCTCATGGTCTATGCCCGCACCGCCATCTTTCTCAACCACTTTCAGGTAGCTGTTCCACACCATCCGCTTACTAATTGGCAATGACTTTGTCATTTTCTTTCGTCTTCCTCCCCCGACACCTTGTCGGGGTTGTTCCAAAATACTTCTAACCAGATAACCGAAGCCCTTCGCTCTTTTCTGCTTTCGCAGAACGTCATCACTACTATGGCTCCGTCCGACACTGTTTGCTGCTTCTCCCGGCTTCACCAGAATTGAGTTGCTGTCTGAACTGTTTGATCTCTGTCTCACAGTCTCACGTTTTTAGGCGTGACTCCAGCAAAGCTTTTTGCACATCAACAAACAATCTCCCACGTTCCGTATAAAAGCCTG
>JAYVGA010000448.1:0-8327 GCA_043772635.1 Chitinophagaceae bacterium | reverse complement strand
GATGTAAGCAACAGAAATCGCAAAGCCGATGAGTGTCATCATACCGGGGTTCTTCACCCTCAGTTCACCCACCAAACCTTTAAGAAAAGGCCAGCCGCCATAAAAGAAAACCACAGAGGATAAAGCCAACAATAAATATTTTGAGCCTGGGAAACTGATATGGATATTTAACCAATGCTGTATCATTTCCGATAACAGCATAATAGGAATTGTTAGTGCCAACACTACATAAAATCTTTTTTTAAAATCTGCGATTCCGGAAGAGTGGGAGTCATGAGAGGAACCATCTTTTGATTTTGTAAGTGGCACCAGGGTCATTCCACACAAAGGACATTTGCCCGGTGCATCCTGAACAATTTGCGGGTGCATGGGGCAGGTATATCTTTCAAAACTTTGTGCTCCTTTATTCAAATCAGCTTTTGCTGTTTCACCAGGTTCAACCTTATTTTCTGCAGGTATGTTATGCACTGTATGTGGGGCTGCTGGCTTACTGTCATTAGCTTGTTGATGTGAAGCGGATTTAACGTCTTCGTCTTTTACAGGAACTAAGGTCATTCCGCATTTGGGACAGTTGCCGGGTTTGTCCTGTATAATTTCAGGATGCATGGGGCAGGTATATTTTTGTTGATGCTTTTCTTCCATACCAAATTATTTTTTAATTATAAATGGAAATTCAATCCTAATCTTTTCCCATGCTACAGCCATTTTTCCATTGTTAGCTTTACCCGTTTCTACAAAATATTGAAGCCTCTCTGTATGAGTATTTTTCTTTGGCTTTACTTTTATTCTTACTACATCTTCCTTTGCATCGTATTCAGTGGCCAGGTGCTGGTTCCAGTTTTTATTGATGATAACTGTCCATTCTTTTTTACCGGGCATGGTGAACAAGGCATATTTGCCTGCAGGGATTTCTTTTCCCGCAACAATAATAGGTTTTGGTATTTCTAATGTAGTAGCATCATGAGCACCTGTTACCCACACTTCATCAAAAGGAACAAGACCACCCCATATAATTCTTTTGCGCACACCGGGAGAATGATAATTTATTTTTATAGTGTCGCCGTTGGTGATAGCAAATGCCATGGACTTGATACTCTTTTTGCTGCTGTCTTTTACCAGGTTAGGGTTGTAACAAACTTCTTCTGCTTTTTTTACAACCTGTGTAAAAGAACTAAAAGAAACAAATAATAAAATGAGCATTAACCCCAATAATTTATTCATAGTTTTATTTTTAATAATTAAATATCTTTTTGCTGCTGTGCTTCTAAATATTTTTTCAACGCTTTTTCACCAAACATTTTAAACACTACCGGTGTAACAATCATATCCAGTAAAGTGGAACTTACGAGGCCACCCAAAATAACAGTGGCAACCGGGTATAAAATTTCTTTACCCGGCGCAGTTGCATCCATGGTTAAGGGTATGAGTGCAAAAGCCGCTACCAGTGCCGTCATCAGCACCGGCACCATTCTTTCCAGCGAACCACGGATAATCATTTTATCGCCAAACACTTCTCCTTCGTGCTGCACCAAGTGTATGTAGTGGCTTATCATCATAATACCGTTTCGGGATGCAATACCGGTGAGGGTTATAAATCCTACCATGGTGGCAATAGAAAAAACGCCACCGGTAAGCATCACGGCTATCACACTTCCTATTAACGCCAAAGGAATATTTAACATGATTTGAAATGCAATCCTGCTGCTTCTGAAATGACTGAACAACACTAAAAAAATACCGGCAATAGAAAAAATACTGAGAAGGGTAATTAATTTTGATGCTGATTGCTGGCTCTCAAACTGGCCACCCCATTGCAGGTAATAACCATCCTGCAACTTCAAATCTTTTTTTACTGCAGCCTGCATTTCTTCTACAGTACTTCCCAGGTCCCGGCCCTGCACATTGGCAGAAACTACAATACGGCGTTGGGTGTTTTCATGATTCACTGCATTGATGCTGTTCTCCAATTCTATGGTTGCTATTTGCTGCAATGGAATTAGTGAACCATCCGATGTGGCAATTTGTGTATTGCGGATGGCATCAATATTTTTACGGGTACTGTCATCCGTTCTTAAAACAATATCAAAACTTTTTTGTCCATCCAGTATCTGGCTCACTACTTTTCCATTGTAAAAAACTTCCAGCTCATCTGCTACTTTGCCCACCTGCAATCCGTAACGCTGCACGGCCATTCGATCAAGCTTGATCATCAGTTGTGGCACCATCACCTGGTTTTCTATTTGCACATCTACCACACCGGGTACATTACTGATAACAGTTTTTAATTGTTCTGCATTGGAACGGAGCGTTAATAAATCGTTGCCGAAAATTTTAACGGCTACCTGTGCCCTTACACCGGAAAGCAAATGATCTAAGCGGTGTGAAATGGGCTGACCAATATTTATGGATACACCTTTAATTACAGATAAATTTTCACGGATATCTTCCAGCACTTTTGCTCTTTTGCGTCCGCCGGGTTTTAACGCCACTTCTATTTCTGATGAACTGGGCGGCTCGGCATGTTCATCCAGTTCTGCCCTTCCGGTACGGCGTGCTGTAAGCGCCACTTCAGGCACTTTTAAAATTTGCTGTTCTATCACTGTGCCCAGCTTATTGCTTTCTGTGAGTGATGTTCCTGCAGGGGCTACCATATTTACGGTAAAGCTTCCTTCGTTAAACGGGGGTAAAAATTCTGTACCAAAAAAAGGCACGAGGGCTATTGCTGCAATGATTAATACAATGGCTGTTCCCAATACAAGTTTGGTTCGCTTTAATCCCCACTGCAATAATTTAAGGTCTTGTTTTTTTAACCAGCGCACCAGGCTGCTGTCGTGTTCGTGTGCTGCATCAACCACCTCACTGCTATCATTTTTTTTCTTACGCCAGAATGCCAGGTTGATATGTTTTAAATGATTTTTCTTTTCTAATAAATAACTGCACAATGCAGGTGTTACGGTAAGAGATACTACCAGCGATGCAATAATAGAAGTGATGTATGCAATGCCCAACGGTGCAAATATTTTACCTTCAATTCCCTGTAAATAAAAGAGGGGAATAAAAACCAGCACCACAATTATGGTTGCATACACGATTGAATTTCTTACTTCACTGCTTGCTTCATAAATTACTTTCAGCAGGGGTTGTGGTTTATCGCTCACCCAATTTTCTTTTAAACGGCGATACACATTTTCTACATCCACAATGGCATCATCTACCAGCTCGCCAATGGCAATAGCCAAACCTCCCAGTGTAAGTGTATTGATGGAAATATCAAAAAATTTAAAAACAATCGCTGTGATGATGAGAGAAAGTGGAATGGCAGTTAAGGTGATGATGGTTGTTCTGAAGTTGAGCAGGAATAAAAACAAAATAATAATGACAAGGATAAAACCATCTCTCAGTGCATGCTCTACATTGGTAATAGAATTAACAATAAAATTCTTTTGCTGAAATACCTCTGTGTTTATATGAATGTTTTTTGGAATCGATAATTTAATTTCTTCAATTGCTTTTAATGCTTCATTTGTTACATCCAATGTGCTGGAACCCGGTTGTTTTTCTAAACTGAGAATAACGGCAGGTTTGCCATTAAATGAACCATCGCCTCTTTTAATAGGGCCACCAAATTTTACTTCGGCTACCTGTTTTAGTAAGATGGGAGCAGCATCTTTATTTGTAACAACGGTATTGGCAAGGTCTTCCAGGGTATTGGCTCTTCCAATATTTCTTATCAAAGTTTCCGAACCCTGGTTGTCAACAAAACCACCTGTGGTATTTTGGTTGGTTAGTTGCAGGGCATTGTCAATATCATCTATAGATAAATTATACTGCCGCAATTTTTCACTTGATATTAATACCTGGTATTGCATTTTTTCTCCGCCAATAGGTATCACCTGGCTTACGCCTTTTACGCTCATCAATCTTCTGCGGATGGTAAAATCTGCGAGTGTCCGTAAATCTGCCGGCGATGTGGTATCACTGCTTACCGCTATCATCATTATCTGCCCCATGATAGAACTGATGGGCCCCATCACCGGGGTAATACCTTTGGGCAGTTCAATATTCTGCAGTTTTTCTGCGGTCAGTTGTCTTGCACGATAGACATCGGTATTCCAGTCAAATTCTACAAACACCATCCCCAATCCGGGGCTTGCCACAGAACGCACTACTTCCACACCCGGCGCACCATTCAGTTGTGTTTCCACCGGCAGGTTCACCTGGCTTTCCACTTCTTCCGGAGCCATACCATTGGCCTCTAAAAAAATAGTAACCCTTGGCCTGTTTAAATCGGGCAATACATCTACCGGAAGGTTAACCAATGTAAATACCCCGTACACCATTACCAGTGCTGCCAATGCAATTACCAGCATCCGGTTTTTTAGTGAAAAGAGTATGAGTTTGTTTAGCATATTATTTTGTTGAATAGAAATAAGAAAGTAAAAGTGTGCGACCCCTACACAAGCATAGGGGCAGGCAGCAACCCAAGTTTAATAGAAGTACTAAAGCTTAGTACAAAATCATCACACACTTTAAAATCAATTAATGTCAGCGCAGACGCATTAAAATAAGAAATACAGCACACGGATGACACGGATTAAACGGATTTTAAAAAAAATAAATCAGTTATTATGAAAAAAACATCATTATTGAATATAAAATACTATTCGATCGGATATTCACAGATTTATTCTGCGAAGCAGAATAAAAAATCCGTTTTCATCCATCTCATCAGTGTAATCCGTGTGCTAACCCTTTCTTTTGAATATAGTTTAATGGATATTTTTAATACGTCTGCCCTGCAATTAATGTCCTTCATGCTCCCCTTTCTTCATGTCTTTCATCTCCCCAGCTTTTCCTTCTGCCACGTTCATCACAAAATCGCTTGTATAAACTTTTCCTTTGCTCTGAAACTGTATCCAGCCACGGTAAACGCCGGGTTTGTCAAACGTTGTATGCAAATCAAACTTGCCGCCTTCTACACTTGGGTGTACATGTAAATATTTTTTATCTGCAAGACTCACTACTACCATGTGTGCCTTGGCACCGAGGTAATCTTCCAGCGTGGTTACATCTACTTCTTTGCCATTAAGCATTACCACACCATTAATGTGCATGGCCATATTGGTTAAAAACTTATTGCCTTCTGGAGTTAGTGAAACGGAAAAACCATCACCGGCTTCACCGGTTAATTTATCAGCACCATATTTTTTTGCAGCAGGCGTAGTACCCGTTACTGTAACGCTTAAATTATCTACCACATGGTTGCCGCCACTTGGTTTGTAATCTGCAAACAGGGTGTATTTTCCTGCTGTTGGAAATTTTTCCTTAACCGTATAAGATCCATCTGCATTTATTTCCGGATGAATATGATTGAACCAGCTCAAATCTTCGTTAACCACAATGAGGTGAATTTTTTTGGTATGCTCCACATCCAAAGGAACCTGTTCGGTTGGGTTGTCTTTTAATTTTGGGGTCATAGATAAAGTAACTTCCTGGTTTGGATTTACTATAGCAGGATTGGTGCTGAACTGCATAGACACATTGGTTGCTGCTCCTGCATTATCATTGTGTTCCAGTTTCATTCCGCACTTGGGGCACTCATCACCTTCCTTACCTGTTACTTCCGGGTGCATGGGGCAGGCGTAAATATGGTCTCCGCCGGCATGTGCTGTTTCCATTTTTGTAGAATCTGTTGTTGATGTTGTGGTTGTTTTATCGCTGCTGCTGTTGCAGGCGTTAAAAAGCATTACTGCACTTACGGCTGATACAGCCATGGTAATTTTTAGTAGTTGTTTCATTTAATTTATTTTTTTTGGTTAATGTTATCACTTATTGTTATGGCCATGCTGGCGCTGGGCTGCTTTTGTTTTTTCCAGTTTTGCAAGATTCATATTGCAGGCAGGGCATTTACCTGCTTTAGCGTAAGTTTTATCGCCTTCGCATTTCATCGGGCATTGATAAACGGCTGCTACAGGTTTTGCCATTGCAGTTAAATTCATATTGCATACAGGGCATTTACCTGCTTTGCTATAGGTTTTATCCCCTTCGCATTTCATTGGGCATTGATAAACGGCTACTGCAGGTGTAACTTTTTTAGCTTTTGATTTTTTTGTTTGTGCATTTACAGCAGTAAAACAAAACATGGCTATTGCCAGGGAAAGAATGATTTTAATTGATTTCATTTTTAAAGTTTTACTATTAATAATTATTGGTTTAAATACATCATTTTCATTTGATACACATTGGCAGTAACCACTCTTTCTCCATCTTCGGTGCCCTTAGTGATAACGGTATATTTATCGTTGCTCTGTCCTTTTACAATAAAGCTGATGCTGTATTGTTCTGCCTTGTCTTTAATAAACACTGCAGGTTTTCCGTTTACTTCTGTGATGGCTTCATTGGGTATTACCACCTGCCTGATTACATTATTACCCGTCATGCGCACATTTACATTTTCTCCAATCTTAAACTGGCCGTTGGGATTGATCAATTCAAATACTACTTTCTGCGACTGGTTACCTGCATTTACAGTCTGTGCTGTGCTGATCATTTTAAGCGAATAAATGGAGGTATCAATATTGGAACTGGTAGTGAAGGAAGTTGCCGATTTTATTTTTGCTACATCTGCAGCAAATGCCTGTGCTTCTACAAAAACCTTTTCAAGATTGGTTATTTCCAATATGGTTTGCCCACCACTAACCACTGCACCGATGGCATAATTAAATGTGCCCACCACACCACTCACCGGCGAAGTGAGTGTGATTAATTTTGTACTGCCGGTATTTCTTCCGGTATTGCCATCAAACAGTGCCTTGTTTTTGCGGGCGCTTTCATAGCGGGCCCTGGCCTCGGTTACATCTTTTTTTGCAGCAATATCTTCAATGGCTTTAAGCCGCTCATATTGTGCTTTGGCTGCAGCGTATTCTGCATTCACCATATTACTTTGAGAAAGAATGTCTATCTGTGTACCGGCATCTACCTGTTGTTCTATAACAGCCACTACCTCGCCGCTGCCCACCCGCTGACCGGGAGCTACTCTGAGTGAAATAATTTTGCCTGTTTGCGGAGATTGTATAACAGCTTTACCCTGTGGTGCCGCAGTAACTGTTCCTAACAAAACGGATGATTCATTAAAATCTCCGGTACCAATTTTTTGGGTTTGAATGCTGAAAAGAAATTGCGTTTCTTTTTCTACCATAAATACAGATGATGAACCACCTCCTCCTGCGGGGCCGGCACCATGATCTTCATCGCCATGTGCAGATGCTGTGTTTAAAGAAGCTGTTGGCAACAGGCAAAGAAAAATAATTACGGATGCTGTTACTTTTACGTTTCGTTTTTTATTAAATAAAAACATAACAATTAATCCTGCAAACAAACCTATTAAACCGAAAAACCAGTTGCTGCTGTACCAGTGAGCATGAGCTGTATCTTCGGTTTCCACTACCAATTCTTTTCCTGCTTCAATAGCATTTACCTGAATTAAATCTACTCCTGCATAGCTATTAATATTTACTACAAGATTATAAGCTTTCTTTTGTGGAAAATTAGCTTTTAACTCATACAGCCCTTTATCCAGGCGGGTAGCGGTTACTTTTATTTTCGGGTTTCCTGCCACCGTTACCTGCAGGGTGGCACTGTCTATTGGTTTGTTGCTGTTGTATTCGCTGATGAATAATTTAAGCGTGGCATCTTTTCCCGGAACGATCGGGTTGTATCTTACCAGCAATTCATATTTATCAGAAACAGCTTCGGATGAAAAGTATTTCTGGCTGCCGGTTGCCGCAGTTTTTTTTGCATCGCCATGGTCTTCATCTCCATGAGCAAATGCTGCTGCAGGTAACCATAATAAAAACAGAAGGATTATTTTTTTCATAACTGACCCATTAAATATTGATAATTGATAATACTGAGATGATAACTTCTTACGGCCTGCAGGTATTTTTGGTAAATGCTGTAGGCTTCATTATTGTTTCGCATTAAATTGATAAAATCTATTTCGCCGCTTTCAAAAAAACGCCTGGAAGTTGTAATGATATCCTGTGCTTTTTGTAATCCTGTTTGCTGGTAATATTGCACCGCCTGCCAGTTGCTATGCATTTCGCTGTTTGCATTAATTACCTGTGCCGATAATTCCTGCTGCAGCCCTTCCTGTTTATTTTGTAAAACCTCCTGCGCTGTTTTAGCTGCATTGATATTGCTTTTGTATTGCCCCACCCATAAAGGAATTGTAACACCAAAACGAAAGCGGTTAAACCATTTGGTATCTCTTTCGCCCTGGTTAAAATAACCAAAAGCAAGGCCGGGTAAAGCCTTGCTTTTTTGCA
>JAYVGA010000447.1:0-5805 GCA_043772635.1 Chitinophagaceae bacterium | reverse complement strand
CGGTGTGGATAGTAAAGCAAGAATGCTGATGCTGAAAATGGCAGATATGTTACCACAACATTGGGAAATTGATTACGAAGATTTAAGTAATGCATACGGGCGGGCACATATACAAAGCTGCAATGCCTGCGTATCTACTTCTATGGCATTATGTGTGTGGCCATGCAATTGTTACAAAAAAAATAGTTGGGCCGAGCCTGATTTTATGTGGGATGCAGATTTATATGCAAGATTAGATATGGCCGATGCCTGGGCCATTATTGGGCCGGTAAACTGGTATGCACCCACCAGTAATTTAAAACTAATGTTCGACAGGATGGTGTGTATGAATGGCGGTAACCCCGATGAAAAATTAATTGCCCATAAAGATCCGGAGAAGGCAATGGCATTGGAACATACAGAACTTTGGGAGCAGCTTAGTATAAATCATTTAGAGGGAAGAACAGCAGGATTTTTTTGTTATGGTGATGCTGGTGGAGATGAGATGAATGAAAATAATGTACCGAAAATTTTACAGCACAAAAATTATTTTGATGGACAGGCAGAACCTTTTAAAGATATGCGGCAGGCTTATGCGCCATTGGTGTGGCAATGCCGGTACGGCGGCATTGAAGTACCTGAAAATTTATGGCAATATGCAGAGAGCGGTGTTGGGAAAAAGTACAGCGATAATCAGTCTGAAAATGTAATTGAAAATATTGACTACATGAGTAAGTTTGAAAATTGGGTACAACAATTTGAAATATTTGTTACTGCAAAAGGAAAAGTACGGCCGGGTAAATACCGGGCTTATGAATATAAAGCGCCACTGCATTTATGGAATGAAATAAAAACCGGTTTACGTGCATTTAGATTACGTTTTGGAAAAGCACCTGCAAACTCCTCTGCACAAAAACAAATTGATTTAAAACTTAACCGTAACACTACTTTACACCCTAAAAAAACTGAGGGAGAAAAATTAAGAAAGTTGTAAAAATACAAATAGCAAAATTGGCTGCAGGTAAAGATTAGAAAAGAAAACCTCTGGATATTTTATTTAACAATATAGCTGTGGCAGATAAATAGGTTTTGTAAATGGCATAACCGGAAAACTTAAAAAAACCAGGACTCTTCATTTAAAAATTTAAAAAATAAATTTGCCCCTGGGCTCAGTAGCAATGATTTTAGATAAAAATAATAAGTTGGCCATTACAGCATATTTACAATCTCTAGGCATTATAAATCTGGCAGAAGTTATTAATTATGCCGAAAAACCGGGTGAAGGCAATATGAATTATACGCTGCGTGTGAAGACAGGTACAAAAAGCTTTATCATAAAGCAGGCAAGACCTTACGTAGAAAAGTATCCTCACATACCTGCACCACAGCAAAGAGCACTGGCCGAAGCAGGTTTTTATAACCTTATAAAAGAAAATACTTTTTTAAGGAGGTGTATGCCAGGGCTAAAAGGGGTGGATGAAAAAAACTTTATATTAATTTTAGGAGATTTGGGAGATGCACATGATGGAAGTATTTTATATCAGCACCAAAAAAAACTGAGTAGCAAAGAAATGGAAGACCTGGGCAATTATTTATCAGTCTTGCATACAGGCTTTAAAAAAGAAAATGAAGATGAGAATGAATTAATGGCAAACCATGAACTGAGGCAGCTAAACCATGAGCATATTTTTGTTTATCCATTACAATTAGACAATGGATTTAATTTAGATAACATACAGCCGGGATTGCAGCAATTAGCCATGCCCTTTAAAACAAACCAAAATTTAAAAGATAAAGCTGAGGAGCTTGGAAAAAAATATTTTCAGGATGGCAATACCCTGCTGCATGGAGACTTTTATCCCGGCAGTTGGTTATTCACCAACGAAGGAATTAAAATAATAGATCCCGAATTTTGTTTTTACGGCATGCCCGAATTTGATGTGGCAGTATTTAAAGCACACCTTATGATGGCAGAGCAGGAGGAAACATTTATAAATAATTTATTTACATTTTATAAAAAACCCACCAACTTTAATGATGAACTCTTTGATGCTTTTACAGGAATAGAAATTATACGCCGCATCATTGGTTTGGCACAGCTGCCGTTATCATTAACATTACATCAAAAAAAATTATTATTACACAGCGCTTTAATATTATTGAGGGCAGAACAAAAAGTAATATTGTAAACATAGTGCCCGGCCACAAATTAGTTAAATCCAATTTGCACCACACGCAGTTGCAGCAATGATCATAAATAAAATATTATGGCAAATGCCCTCATCATTTTTGTACGCAACCCTGTTTTGGGAAAAGTAAAAACAAGGCTTGCAAAAACTATGGGAGATGCTATTGCACTAAGGATATATAAAAAATTGCTGGCACACACGCATAAAACAGTAAAAAATATACCCTGCCATAAATTTATTTTTTATGCAGATGGCATAAATATAAATGATAACTGGCCTGCTGATATTTATTTAAAAGAAGAACAGGCAGCTGGAGATCTTGGTGAAAAAATGGGAGCCGCTTTTGAAAAAATTTTCGGCCTGGGATTTAATAAAGCAGTTATTATTGGCAGCGATTGTTACGACCTTACCGCTTCCATTATAAATGATGCTTTTACCGCACTTGACAAAAACGATATTGTGCTGGGCCCCGCCACAGATGGTGGATATTATTTACTTGGACAAAAAGAGCTGCATCCCTCATTATTTAAAATAAAACAATGGAGTACCCCCACTGTACTTGAAGAAACAATACTGGCCTGCAACACAGCCGGACTTGATTATATACTGCTTGCTGTTTTAAATGATGTAGATGAGGAAAAAGATGTGTACTTTCCATATTAGAATTTTTATTTTAATTTATTAAGCCCCATTGTTTTTATCATCCACGCAGGAAGAGGTTTGTTGTGCTTTCTTTTTTTTAAGTTTAAATGCCAGCCTATTTTTTTTAATATAGGTACTGTATAGGTTTCTACCAGTTCTATAAGTGTTCCGTCCGGGTCTTCTGCATAACAGAATCTTCCGCCTGCTTTTTGCATAGTGAAAGAACTTTCACTATCCACCGTAAAATGACAGGAATAATTAAGGGCTTTCTTTTTTAATTTATCCATATCCAGCACATCAAAACAAAGATGTATAAAACCAATATCGCCCCAATACCGGTTGGCATATATTTTTTTTGCTTCATAATTTTTTGCTTCTATTAATTCTATCTCTATGCCACCCAGCAGTTGGGTAAACGGGCCGGATAAGGCAGGCTTTTTTTGCAGCAATATACTATGAAAAATTTCCTGTTCATAATATTCCGGGCCAATATCAGTTTGATGGGTATTATAGATTTCATTGTTTAACCCTAAAAATTCTTTGTAAAAAAGCAGCGACTGCTGCATATTACTCACGCCTATTACTGCACCACAAACACCTGCACAAATTTTATTTTTATTGTTGAAAAGTTCATTAGCCTTTACCATGTTAAAAGCATGACCATATTTATCTGTCAGCCAAAAATGAATATCGCCTGCTGCATTGGTTTGCAGCGGCGAAATAGTACAATCTTTTTTTAGTGAAAAAAAGTTGAAGGCTTTTAAAACATCGGGGCATTTTATTTTAATGGCAAAAACTCCAATATCACCAAATCTGATATGCTGCGCCGGGGACAGGGCTTTTCTGTTTATAAACTGCCATAGCTCAAAACCACCACCTCCCTGCATGTTCATGGTTAGCATGGCCCTTCTTTTATAAACACTGTTGCCAGTGTAGCCTTTCATCAGCGTTGCTTCTGCAGTGTCATCAAAAACCAAAGCATCCATACCCAAAAGGTCTTTGTAATACAATGCTGCTTCATATGCGTTACTGGTACCTATGCCGCATTGCTGTATCCCTGTAATAAGATTTTCCATATGGAGAATATACGAAATGAATAAAGAGAAAGTTTATATTTTGCCAGGCTTATGTTTTAAGATTGTGGGTATATGCCTCTGCAATTTCTTTTGACGAAAATCCCTTTTTATACATTTTAATGGCTGTATAATTTGCTTTTTGAACCGCAAACCAACTGTTGTTTTCGTATTTGCGGGCACTTACCAAAGCAGGCCTGTTAAATATTTTATAGCGCCCTATAGTTTTTGCCCTTTCTGTAATATCATAATCTTCCATAATCAGTTTCGTTTCGTTAAAGCCGTTTAGTTTTTCAAAAAGGCAACGGGTAACAAAAAGCGTTTGATCTCCCCCATAACAAAAAAATAAATCGAACCGGGTAAAGAATGCATTAAACTTCAGCAGCTGGCTCTTACTCATAAATTTTGTTTTATACCTGCCTGCATCATAACCTTTTTTTACTGCGGCTTCAATATCTGCCACAAAACCCGGCGGCGGAAAACTATCTGCATGCACAAAATAAAAAATATTTCCTGTGGCCTGTTCAGCACCAAAATTCATTTGGGCTGCTCTTCCTTTTGCCGGGCTGATTATTACATGCGCTCCTGCAGCCAAAGCCAGTTGCACAGTATCATCCGTGCTTCCACCATCACTTACAATAATTTCTACAGAAGCACTGCCGGCATTTTTTTTAAGGTATACAATTAAAGTGCTAATGCAGGCTGCTTCATTATAAGCAGGTATGATTAAAGAAATCATTTATGTAGTTTTATAATAAATACGATTACAACCCTTCTGTTGTTTTGTAAAAATATCTGTTTTGTAATTTATAAATAAAATAAACCAGCTATGTCAACTCTTACACTTACAACTATACAAACCAATCTTTACTGGGAAGATAAAGAAGCCAATCTTTTAATGCTGGAAGACAGGATAAGAAATATTGATGAAAAAACAGAAGTTGTAATATTGCCCGAAATGTTCAGCACAGGATTTAGCATGCACCCTAAAGATTTTGCAGAAACAATGGAAGGCGAAACGGTTGCCTGGATGAGCCAGATGGCGGCGAAATACCGGGTGCTGCTGGCAGGTTCTGTTATTATAGAAGAAGAGGAAAAATATTATAACCGCCTGGTGTGGATGCTGCCAACCGGCGAATATGGCTATTATGACAAGCGCCATCTTTTTGCTTTTGCAGGAGAAGATCAGCATTACAGTGCCGGTAACAAAAGAAAAATTGCATCGGTAAAAGGATGGAAAATAAACCTGCAGGTTTGTTATGATTTGAGATTTCCGGTATGGGCAAGGCAAAAAGCCCCCTCCCAACCTCTCCCGAAGGAGGAGGTTGGGAGGGGGCTTGAGTATGATCTTTTAATTTATGTGGCCAACTGGCCGGAGCGCCGAAGCCATGCATGGAAAACTTTGTTGTGCGCCAGGGCCATCGAAAATCAATGTTATGTGGTGGGTGTAAACCGGGTAGGAAAAGATGGTAACGATATTTACCACAGCGGCAACAGTATGGTTATTGATCCTTTGGGTGAAGTACTGTATCATATGGCCGATGAAGAAGATACTTTTACTATCACTCTGCAAAAAGATCATTTAGAAAACGTGCGTGCAAAATTTCCTTTCTGGAAAGATGGGGACGAATTTAATATTGGGGGGTAGTTCGGAGTTCAGAGTTCAGAGTTCAGAGTTCAGAGTTCAAAGTTCAAAGTTCAAAGTTCAGAGTTCAGAGTTCAGAGTTCAGAGTTCAAAAAAATTTATTTTTCGCAAATTACAATACTCTCATTTACCCCATTGACTATTCAATGCCGTTTACCTAAGAGCAAATGTTCAATAATCAATTTTCAATTATAAAAGGCAGGTGCATTTTCATTGAAAATTTTTTGTTGAGCATTGAATATTGAGCATTATTTCTTTCCATATCTTAAGTCAACGG
>JAYVGA010000446.1:0-3936 GCA_043772635.1 Chitinophagaceae bacterium | reverse complement strand
GCTGTCCATCTTTAATATTAGTAAAGAAACTTTGTGTGCCAGCACATGTTCGTTATTGCTGCTTATCCAGTAACTTATTGTACACCACAAAATAAAAATGGCAGCAAAACCACAAAGAAATGCGGCGGCTGGTTTTTGAGGTATAAAGGCCACAACAGCAAAAGCAACAAAAGCAATACACCACCAGGGCAGGTAAAGGCATACGGCAAAACTTAATAAAGCAATCAGCACAAGAGAGATAAAAAATTTCATTCTGTATAAAGTTTAAAAGGTTTTATAAGGTTTGATAAGGTTTCAAAAGTTTAAGAGGTTACAAGGGTTTAAGCGGTTTAAGGTTTTTAAAAATCAAAGTTTCTTTTCATAAAATAACTCCCTACAAAAATATAGGGACAGGTAATGACTTATTGACCTTTGACCTTGACAATAGCCTATTGCCTATTGCCTATTGCCCATTGCCTATTGCTTATTGCCTGCTGAAACTCATCTTCCATTTCACCCTCTTATCCCCTGCCTCTTCTCTCGTCATCATCCATAAAGAATAATATTTTCCTACGGCCCAGTCGCTGATAAAATTATCGTAAAACTTACTGCCCGGGTTGCCGCTTTGCCCGCCGGGATAAATACCAAAGGCTTCTGTTTTTTGGGTAAGGCTTACCACCATACGCCAGCTTGGCCCATGATCTTCCCTCGTGGCATTTATAATATTTGTACCACCACCTATGGGTAAATTTAACCTGCTGAATGCAGGAATTTTTGCCAGGTGATTTACATGGGTGGCTTTATATTTTGCCCACTCCAGGTTACCACCTGCATCAGCAATTTTTAATTCTGATACCGCATTTTTAAAAGCTGCTGTAGTTATTTCGCTTAATGTTTCTTTTTTTGGGGTACTTATATTATCTAAAAATTTATAAGAAGAATCTTTTAATACAGCTTCCAGCAAAGTACTCTCAAAAGGAATGAGTACAGGCTTTGGTGCACTGGCAAATTCATCATCAAATACTACAGGTTTAAATTTATCCCATGTTAATACAAATACTGTGGCACCTGTAGAATTTGCATCGTTTCTAAGGTCCCAGTTCTTCAGCAAATCAAAATATTTTTTTTCATCTGCTGATAAAACAGCGGGGTTGATATTTTTTAAAAATAGTGGCCTTGCCATTTCTGCAAATACATTGTAGTTATCTGTTTGCAGTGCCATCATATCCTGCGGCGTTATTTGCTGCATGGCTGCCAGCCTGCGGTTAATGATAAAACCTCTTGGCGATGGATACTCTCTGCCAAGGTAATAAGGATAGGTAGAATCTACAGGCCGCTGGTTGGCACTGCTTACAAACCCTCTTTCTGGATTATATTGGTAAGGGGTTTCACTGTCGGGTATCATACCCTGCCACATATAACTGCTGTCTGTACCGGGCATTACAAAATCACCCTGGCCTTTCCATTTTGCGGGCCACTCGCCTTGTGTGCGTATGGCAATATCGCCGCTCTTACAGGCAAACACACAGTTTTGGCCGGGTGTGTGAAGGTTTACAACGGCTGCCTGGTAATCGGTATAATTTTTTGCATGGTTAAGCATTTTAAAAATAAGCAGTTCGTTGCTGGGGTCATGCGCTTTCCATCTTACAGCATAATTTTTATTGTTGGTTGTTCTTTTACCTGCAAAACTTTTATCGTACATCACCGGCCCAAAAACGGTATAAGCCACAGTATCAATAAAAGCAGGTTTGCCTGCAATTTTAATTTCTTCAAACCTAAATTCCGTTTTCTTCCACTCATTGTTAAACCAGTATTGCTGCCTGCTGTCGTCTTTAAAAGTAATTTCATAATAATCCCTCACATCACGCCCGCCATTGGTAAAACCAAATGCAGCGCTGTCGTTAAAGCCAATGATAACATTTGGCGAGCCCGGAAAGCTGGCCCCATAGGCATTAAACGATGGGGTAGATATCTGCATTTCAAACCACAGCGAAGGAAGATTTAAACCCAGGTGCGGATCGTTACAAAGAATGGGTGCACCACTTTTTGTTTTGCTGCCACTTACTGCCCAGTTGTTGCTGCCATTTTCTCTATCAGGTTTGTTGGCTTCTTCTACGGTTACTGTATTTTTAAAGTAAAGAGAATCGGCAGTGGCCGGAATGTGGAGTGGAACAGAAGGAGCGGCAAAAGGAGTTTTTACCGGAATGATAGGATCCAATGAATCCTGTATGGAAGGATATAATTTATTAAAATCTGCCGGGCTAAAAAACTGCCGGGCATTGGTCATTTCAAAATCTGTTTCGTGTGCGGCAAGATCGTACGACATGTATTTTAAAAACAGAGCCGTTCTTAAATTACTCCAGGCCTCTGGCTTATACCCGATCAATTTATATTCTATAGGCAAATCACTTTCGGTTAAAGAATTTATCCACGCATTTACTCCTGCAGTATAAGCATCGCAACTGGCTTTTGTTTCAGCATCGGCTTCCATAACCTTCAAAGAATTTTCTGCAGCAAAAACCATCCCCAGCCTTCTAAATTCCCGGTCGTGGGTAAGTGCAATATCTCCTACTACTTCGCTTGCCCTGCCTGCTGCAGAAAGTGTTTGTAAATCCATCTGCCACAAACGGAATTTTGCATGCAGGTATCCCTGTATAAAGTAGGCATCATTTTCCTGCTCTGCAAAAATATGAGGCACCAGTCGCTCATCAAAATACACTTCTGTTTTACCTTTCAAGGCATCAAACTTTAAGTTGGCAGAAAAATCCGCATCGGCAGGTTCTGCATTTTGCCAAAGGCCCTGTTGCGGTGCCAGCAATTTACCCAGTGGTGCAGGCAAAATAAATTTGGTATTAAACAACAAAATAAATGCTGCGGTAATAACAGCACAAATAGAAAAAGGAATGATTCGCATATTTGGTTTTGTAGGCTGTAAAATAATACAAATTAACTGACTTGATTAAATATTAGTTTTGCAAATATGGAGAAAGAATTAACTATTGATGTAAAAAATATTCTTGGCCTGCAACTGCCTACAGATCCCCGGTGGGTAAATCTTGCTGCCATGCAGCTGGAAGAAATATTAACCGATCATGCTTACTGTGAGCAAAAGGCCGCCAGTACCTGCATTACCCTTATCACCAAAAACCCTGAAAAAGAACTGCTGGTGCAGGAACTAAGCCCCATTGTTACAGAAGAATGGGGGCATTTTAGAATGGTGCTGGCAGAATTAAAAAAAAGAAATCTTGCACTGGGCCGACAGCGCAAAGATGTGTATGTAAATAAACTGTTACAGTTTCAAAAAAAAGATGGCAGCCCATCTGAACGTTTTTTAGACCAGATGCTTATTATGGCACTGATAGAGGCCCGTAGCTGCGAACGTTTTAAAAGATTAAGTGAAGGACTGGATGATGAATATATGCGAAATTTTTACAGAAAATTTATGGAGAGCGAAGCCGGCCATTACACTTTGTTTATAACCCTTGCAGAAAATTATATTGATAAAAAAATAGTGAGAAGCCGGTGGAGCCAATGGCTGCAGTATGAAAAAGAACTGATGGATAGTGAAGAAGTAAGAGGAGACAGGATACATTGAACCCCCTGACCCCCTGAAGGGGGAACCTAAATTCGTTGCTCTATTGTTTTGGGGAATTTATTTAAGAAAGGTTTGAAAGCTTATTCATTCTTGTATTTTTACTCCTAATATTAAATGCATAATATGCTATAATTACAAAATGAACTTCATAACGATAAATCATACAGATAATGCAGACTTTATTTCCCGGGTTGAATCAATTATAAAGGACAGGATATTTAATTGGAAACCACAAAACATTTTTGTTTCAAGAGTGGATAATTGGTTTGATGAAAAGTGGCTTAAATTTTCTGGAACACTAATGTACGAAATTGTAATTACCAAATTAATTGAGTTAACAATCCCACCTTTTCATCCAAACA
>JAYVGA010000445.1:0-3871 GCA_043772635.1 Chitinophagaceae bacterium | reverse complement strand
AGTATCGCCGAAATTTCATCTGGTTTAATTTGTACCATAAATATTTTATATTATTGTTTAAGTCTGCTGAAAACCTTTGTGCAATGGCTTCCCCGTAGTATGGCAGGAGGCCCGTGTCTTTTTCAGCGTTAGACATCTATTTTACGGCGGCAAAGGTAAGAGATGATAACTGCAATGGCAAAAAAAACAGCTTTTATAAATCCATATTAAAATATTTTTTAAAATATTGCCGGGAGAAAATATTTTTAATTGTTTTTCTACAAAATGTATACATTAAAAACAATAGTTGTAATTTCCCTTCTTGATTTTATAAAAAACTATTTACCTCAACCTGCCATAAACTGTAATACACTAAACAACATTAATTATTCATACTCTCCGGTAAATCATGATGTGCTTATCTCTAATTTGTAACCGGGCTAAAACTTAATCCTAAAAATGAAGAAATTTTTCCTTTTTTTATTGTCATTACCTGTGGCTTTCAGTGCCAGTTCCCAGGATATTGATAAAGCAACAGCCTTACAACTTGTTGCCGGTAATAATGCTGCCATTGGCATAAGCAAAGAAGAGGTGAACAATAATGTAATTGTTTCCAATGCTTATTACAACAAAACTTCGGGCACACAACTTGTTTACCTGCAGCAAAGCTACAAGGGCCTGCCTGTTTATAACCAGATACAAACGCTGGCTTTTAAAAATGGCCAATCGGTTTCGTCTGCCGGCGCTATGCTTAAGAGTATACAAAAACTAAGCAATAAGTCTGGTGCTGTTGCTTCCGTTACTGCAGCTTCTGCTGTAATAAAAGTAATGGCTGATAAAAAGATAAGCAGTAACAGGGCTCCCCAGGCAATTGCCACCAGCACTATTAATGGTAACCAAAAAATAGATTTTGGTAAAATGGATATCAGTAATGAAAACATAACTGCCGAGTTAATGTGGGTACCGCTTAACGATGGTAAAGAAGTGCGGCTTGCCTGGCAGGTGTACCTTGTTCCTGTTAACAGTTCCGACTACTGGCTTATCAGGGTAGATGCAAATAATAACGAAATTATAGGCGAAACAAACCTTACGGTTTATTGCAATTTTGATCATCCTGATAATGATAGCCATAATAATTTATGTACGGATAGAGCGGATCTCAAAAACACCAAAACAACTGGTAATTTTTTACAGCCACAAGGCAATAGTCCTCTTATTGTAAATGGTGCATCTTACCGGGTTATCCCTTTTCCTGCCGAAAGCCCGCTTCACCCTGGTGGAACACCGGGTATCCGTACAAATCCCTGGACCCTTGCTCCCGGTAATGCTACTTCTTTAAAATGGCATAGCGATGGCACAACAGATTATCCTATTACCAGGGGAAACAATGTATTTGCAGCAGAAGACAGGGATGGCTCAAATACTACTGTTGGCCAGCCAGCAAGCAGTACTACTGCTCCCGATCCGCTTACATTTGATTTTGTTCCCGATTTTACGGTAGTTCCTGATCAAACAACTCCTGTACAAAATCAACAGTTTAATACTACCAATCTTTTTTACTGGAATAATATCATTCACGACCTTGTTTATCAATATGGTTTTGATGAAGTATCGGGTAATTTTCAGGCAAACAACCAGGGCCGTGGTGGTGCAGCAAACGATTATGTTATTGCCGATGCACAGGATGGCGGCGGTACAAACAATGCTAATTTTTCTACTCCTATAGATGGTGGAAGCGGAAGGATGCAGATGTATTTATGGAACGGAACTCCACAAAAAGACGGAGACGTAGATAACGGAGTAATAGTACATGAATTTGGGCATGGCATAAGTAACCGGTTGGCGGGTGGCCCTGCACAGTCTGGCTGTGTATCCAATGCAGAACAGATGGGAGAAGGTTGGAGCGACTATTATGCATTAATGGCTACACAGGACTGGGCCACATCTTTACTAACTGATGGTTTTAATAAACCAAGAGGAATAGGAACTTATGTTTTTAACCAGCCACCATCGGGTTTGGGTATCCGCAGCCAAAAATATTGTACTGATTTTGCTGTAAATAATAAAGTATATGCTGCTACTATTCCAGGAAATGGATTACAGCATAGCAGGGGAGAAATATGGTGTGCTGCCCTTTGGGATATGACCTGGAATATCATAAACCAGGTGGGCAGCATAAACCCAAATATTTTTAATGCAGCTGGCGCCGGAGGAAACAGCATTGCATTAAAACTGGTTACTGAGGGTTTAAAATTACAGGTTTGCAATGCCGGTTTTATTGATGGAAGAAACGGAATTTTACAGGCAGACCAGTTATTATATGGAGGGGCATACCGCTGTGCAATTATGCAGGCATTTGCCAGGAGAGGAATGGGTTTTGATGCCAGCCAGGGATCTGCCAGCAGTACGATAGACCAGGTGCCTGGTTTTTCAACAATTGAAAGTTTACTTACACTTACTCAAAATGTAACCCAGCAACTGGAAGGATTAAATGTTACCTACAATAACCGGGTTACAGCAGGAGCATGCGGTGTTCTTACCAACTACCTGTTTACCGATACTTTGCCCAGCAATGTTACCTATATTTCCGGCGGTACTTATAATGCAGCTACAAGAGTGGTAAGTTTTGCTGTAAACCTTGCTGCCGGCCAATCGCAGAATTATGCATTTACAGTGCAGGTAAATGCCGGTAGCTGGTTTCCCACCAGCAACTTATTAGATGAGCAGGTGTTAACCACCAGTATTCCTGCTTCATGGAGCACAGCATCTATTGATGGTACCAACAACTTTACGGCAACTTCTTTTCAAAGTCATAGCGCACCCAATTCTTTTTTTGGAGTAAACGCACTCACTGTATCTGATTTTACCCTGGCAACCAATACAGCTATACCTATGGGGGCAGCTCCCCCGGTATTTTCATTTTGGCACAACTACAATACCGAAGATGGATGGGATGGTGGCATGGTAGAAATAAGCATTGATGGTGCTGCAAACTGGATAGACCTTGGGCCAAATATGACGGACAATGGATATAACGGAAGTTTGGGAGTGGGAAGTAATAATCCTGTTGGAGGAAGATCTGCCTTTACAGGTAATAGTGGCGGTTTTATTAAAACCACTGTTTCACTTTTACCTTATGCCAACAAAAATGCCCTTTTCCGTTTTAGAATGGCATCAGATGATAACACGGCAGTTTCCGGCTGGTTTATTGATGATATCCTTTTGCAGTCAAAAGCATTGGTGAATATAAGATCAAGTTTATTTAACAATGCAGGCAGCAGGGTAAATGTAAAAGATACGGTTACCATAATTTTAGAAAATACTGTGTGCAACCCAGGGACAGTAGGCACGCAACCGGGTAATATTACTGCCTGTGCAGGATCAAATATCAGCTTTGCTGCAACCGCTACGGGTACAGCACTTACCTACCAGTGGCAGGTAAGTACAGATGCAGGAGTTACATATAATAATATTACAGGGGCTACATCATCTACCCTAAACCTTAGCGCAATAAATGCTGCTCAGAATGGTAATAAATATCGTGTAGTTCTTAACGGCACCTGCACGGTATCTCTTTTATCTAATGCTGCTACACTAACAGTAAGCGAGCCAATTATAATTAGTACACAACCCCTGCTGGCAGCAGGTTGTGTGGGTACAAACACTACTTTTAGTGTACTGGCCACAGGGCCTGCCCTTAGTTACCAATGGCAGGTAAGCACAGCGGGAGGTCCGTTTGTTAATGTTACAAATGGCGCCAATTATACAGGCGCAACAACAGCTACACTAAACCTTACTGCAATAACTACGGCATTAAGTGGAAATACATACCGTGTGGTAGTGTCAGGATCTTCCTGCGCTGCGGTAACCTCTGCGGCTGCATTGCTTACTG
>JAYVGA010000444.1:0-9837 GCA_043772635.1 Chitinophagaceae bacterium | reverse complement strand
ACTGCCTGACAGTTTTCAATTTTCTCTACTTCTCTAACCCTCTAAGTTTTTACAGCTAAAATTAAAATAGAGGTTTAGAGAAATAGAGGGGTTTGCATTTAAAAGTTTTCTCTAGTCCTCTGCATCTATAAACCGCTAATTTTATTTATGACTGCCCTGCCAATGACTGGTTTTCTCTACTCCTCTAAAACTCTATGTTTTTACTGGTTTAAATTAAAATAGAGGTTTAGAGAAATAAAGGGGTTTGCATTCAACAGTTTTATTTATTCCTCTAATTCAAATATATTAAACGGTTTTCATTTTAGTTTTTACCCCATCAGATATTAATCTTCATAATTCATACTAAATAATTTCATATCAGCATTTTTTTTAATTAACTTAACCATTCATTACATCACCTAAAATTTTTTGTATGAAAAAAATAGTATTGCTGGTTTATACCTGTTCACTTGCATTTACGGTGTTTGCACAGCCTGTACCGCCTGCTTCCAAAACAACCCTTTCTTCCAATAAATATCCTGTAACAGATATCCCTTTTAAAAAATATACACTAAGTAACGGGCTCACCCTTATTGTACATGAAGATCATAAAGCACCCATTATTGCATTTAATGTATGGTACCATGTGGGCAGCAAAAATGAAAAGCCTGGTAAAACAGGCTTTGCGCATTTGTTTGAACACATCATGTTTAACGGCAGCGAACATTTTAATGATGATTATTTTAAACTGATGGATCAGATTGGTGCAACCGATTTAAATGGTACTACCAATAACGACCGTACCAATTATTTTGAAAATTTTCCGGTGGCGGCACTTGATAAAGTATTATGGATAGAAAGCGACCGGATGGGTTTTTTACAAAAAGCTATTGACAGCGCCAGGCTTAATGAGCAGCGGGGTGTGGTGCAAAATGAAAAAAGACAGGGCGAAAACCAGCCCTATGCCGTGGCCGAAGAACTAACTGTAAAGAGTACCTACCCTGCAGGGCACCCTTACTCGTGGAGTGTAATAGGCTCTATGGAAGATTTAAATGCAGCATCACTTACTGATGTAAAAGAATGGTTTAAGACTTACTATGGCCCCAACAATGCAGTGGTATGTATTGCAGGAGATATTAAAGCAGAAGAGGCACTGCAAAAAGTAAAAAAATATTTTGGCAATATACCTGCCAGCCCACCCATAGCAAAACATGCTGCCTGGACGGCAAAGATGAGCGGCAATCATTACCAGGTGGCGCAGGACAGGGTGCCGCAGGCCCGTATTCAAAAAACCTGGAACAGCCCCGGTTGGGGAACGCCTGATTTAACTTACCTGAATATTTTGCTGGATATATTAACCAATGGCAAAACATCACGGCTTTATAAAAGACTGGTGTATGATGAGCAGCTGGCCAGTAATGTTTTTGCATACACACAGGAAAACGAAATAGGCGGGCAGTTTAATTTATTTTCGGATGCAAAGCCCGGTGTAGTGCTTGATAAAATTAACAGCGTAATAAATGATGAACTGAAAAAAATATTTTCTACCGGCGTTACAGCGGCAGAACTGGAAAGAGCTAAAACAAGGGCCTTTACCGGTTTTATAAAAGGTGCCGAACGTATTGGTGGCTTTGGTGGCAAGAGCGATATATTAATACAGAACGAAGTATTTGGCGGCAGCCCTGATTATTTTAAAACTATATACAAAAGAATTGCAGATGCAACCCCCGCAAATATTAAAGAGGTTGCCAATGCATGGTTAACCAATGGAGAATACAGGCTGGATATTTTACCGTATGGAGATTTTGCTGCAGACTCTTCAGCTCTTGACAGAACTGTGCAGCCGCCCATGGGTGCGCCTGCGGCTGTAAAATTTCCTGAGGTAAAAGAATTTAACCTAAGCAATGGTTTAAAAGTATCGTTGGTAGAAAGAAAATCTGTTCCTGTAGTAAATATGTCGCTGATGATGGATGCAGGTTATGCTGCAGACCAGTTTGGCCTGCCCGGGCTTGCATCACTTACCGGGCAGATGCTAACAGAGGGCACCACTACAAAAACATCTTTGCAGATAAGTGATCTGCAGGCCGATCTTGGAGCTTCTGTAGGCAGCAGATCAGATTTGGATAAAACTTATTTATCCCTTAATGCACTCACCAATAATTTTGATGCTTCGTTGTCATTGTTTACCGATGTTTTACTGCATCCTTCTTTTCCTCAAAAAGATTTTGAGAGGGTAAAAAAAGAACAGTTGCTTTCTATAAAACAGGAGCAGGCTCAGCCTGTGTTTATGGGCCTGCGCATTTTACCAAAATTACTGTATGGCAAAGGCCATGCTTACAGCAATCCTTTTACCGGGAGCGGCACAGAAGAATCGGTAAATAAAATTGTAAGAGATGATCTTATAAAATTTCACCAGGCATGGTTTTTTCCCAACAATGCCACACTTACCGTGGTGGGCGATATTACTGCTGCGGAATTAAAAACAAAACTCGAAAAAAGTTTTGCAGGCTGGAAACAAAAAGAGGTTCAGCAAAAAAACATCAGCGATGTATCACTGCCTGCTTCACCTGTTGTGTATATCATAGACAAGCCGGGAGCACTGCAGTCTATTATATTTGCTGCGCAAATAAGTCCATCGGCAAAAGACCCCGATTATGAGCCTATACAGATGATGAATAAAATACTGGGCGGAGAATTTACTGCCCGTATTAATATGAACCTTAGAGAAGATAAGCACTGGAGCTATGGTGCATTTTCTATAAATATTGATGCTAAAGGACCCAGTTTTTTTACCGGCTATGCCCCCGTGCAAACAGATAAAACAAAAGAATCCGTATCGGAATTACTGCAAGAATTAACGCAGTATGTAAATGATAAACCGGCAACAGCCGCTGAGTTTAATAAAGTTAGAGGTAACTCTATACTGCAACTGCCGGGCACCTGGGAAACAAATGGCTCTGTTTTATTTTCTTTGCAGGATGCTGTAAAATACGACCGGGGTATACCCTACCTTAATAATTATGCCGCCATGCTGCAAAATTTGCAATTAGAAAATATAAATAAAGCAGCCAAAAAAGTTATAAAACCCAACAGCCTTACCTGGGTAATTGTTGGGGATCGCTCTGCAATAGAAAAAGGAATTAAGGAGTTAAACCTGGGACCAATAAAATATATAGATTCTGAAGGGAAGGAAGTGAAATAAAAACTAAAGAGCCCCGGTAATACCAAATGGAATTTCATTATAGGCCAAAGTGTGTTGGGTTTACGCCGGATGGCGGGACAGAATAGCCCTTGTGTGTTGGCATTTGGTAAATGCCGATAGAAAAATTTTGGACTATTTATAAAGGTATATAGGTGTAAATTACCGGGGCTTTTAATTTAAATATTGATTGTGGCTGCTATAATTAAAATGCCTAATTTCGCTCTCTCTCTGCTACCCGTGAAAAATTAATAGTTTATATTCCCAACAAAACCTTCTAAAACAGCCAGTACTGTTTTTAATTATATCAATCTGCACATCTTGTGTGCTTACACTACTAAACTAATTTTATTTTGAAAAGACTGCTACTCTTTTTTTATTTATTACTGCTGAGTTTTACCGCATCTTTTGCGCAGGCGGATGTTGCATTAAATATTATTGAGTCATACTCGATACCCCGGCAAAAATTTGACAGTTATGTTGCAAAAAAAGGTTTCCGCTATGCCGGTTCTTCTTACAGCGGTGATACTGTTGCCAAAGACTATGCATTTAAGGGCATAGAAAAAAAGATTGCCACCGATTCTCTGCTAAGAAGGGTTACTGTTTTTAACAGCAAAAAAGATTTTTGTTTTGCCTACCATACTGCATGTATAAATGAATTTAAAAAAATTTTAAACGATATAAAAAAAGAAGGCTTTTACTGCAAGCAGGAAAATGATGCCCTTGCGTCATGTTTATTCTATCAAAAAAACGATGTTACTGTAACGGTATCTTCAAAGCCTGCAGATACTTTAATGGAATACAGTTTCATCATTCATAAACAAATATTACCCAGGCCCAGAGAAATAAAATATGCGGAGGATTTATTTGCATTTGATTCTCATGAACAGCTTAAATATTATTTTGGAGAAGAAAATGTAAAAAAAGACATTTATTATTTATCAGAAAATAAGGCAGAAAAATGTTCCATTATTTTTGCAAATACCAACAGGCAGGTAGTTTTTTTATGGGCCGATGAAATTAACGATGCAAATCTTGCTAAACTTTATATTGGCGGACAGCTTATGGCCAAAAGCTCATTGGAGTATGATAAAAATGTGGGAGAAAATCAGTGGCAGCTAAAAAGCGGTATAAGGCCCGGCATGAGTTTGTACCAGCTGAGACAATTAAATGATGCGGCTTTTAATTTTAATGGTGGTAATTCTGCCACTACAGGCATGATAGCTGCAGAGGGCACAGGCAAAATTGATTTTAAAAAAGAAAGTATTATTCTTGGATGTATAAACTGTAATGATGCTGCTTTTTATAAAAAAAATATGGTCAACTCTGACGATGCCATTAAAGAAGAAAGAATTCTTTTTGTACACACCATTATTCTTGATCCTCTAAAAACAAAATGATAAATAAGCCGGTGAAATAAAAAATCTTCCTGTTGAAAATTTATGAAAATAATTGCCGCAGCTTCGCAGATTAAATCTACGAAGCTGCGGCAAAGAATAATAAATATTTAATGGCAAAAAAAATTTAAGGTTACTCTATTTTTAGGTACTAATCATTTTTAAAACATACTACATTTCCCTTTACAATTTCGGAACTTTTTTCATGTTGTCTTTATCTGCAGCTACAATACTAATGGCATAACCACCACCCGGTGCACAAAACTGCGACAGCCTGGATTTGCTGGTTACAATAACTTTACGGATAGTGTATGCCTGTGGGTTGGTTTTGTAATGTGCATCTTTTGCATCGGCATAAATAGTAGCTAAGTATTTTTTACCGGGCTCTAAAAAGCTAAAACCAATTTGAGATACACGGCCGGCTTCTCCATTTACACTTCCCACAAACCAATTGGCTGTGCCTTTGGCTTTGCGGGCCACAGAAATATAAGCGCCGGGCTCAGCTTCCAGGTATTGGCTATCGTCCCAGTCTACAGCCACATCTTTTATAAACTGAAAGGCATCCGGAAAGCGGTTATAATTTTCCGGCAGGTCTGCAGCCATTTGCAAAGGGCTGTACATGGTAAGGTACAAAGCCAGTTGATTGGCAAGGGTGCTGTTTACATGCGACTTATTTGCCGGATTAATTTTACTGATATCCATTTCAAAAATACCGGGTGTGTAATCCATCGGCCCTCCTATTAATCTTGTAAACGGCAGGATGGTAACATGGTTGGCTTTAGAGCCACCAAAAGCCTGGTATTCTGTACCCCGGGCCGATTCATTGCTAATCATATTTGGCCAGGTGCGTGCAATGCCTGTGGGCCTTACAGCCTCATGAGCATTAACCATAATTTTATAGGTTGCTGCTTTTTCTATTACATACTGGTAATGATTAATGATGGGTTGACTGTAATGATTTTCGCCGGCCGGAACTATATTGCCCACATAACCACTTTTTACAGCATCATAACCATTCTCTTTCATAAACCTGTAGGCGGTATCAAGGTGGCGCTCATAGTTTCGGGTTGCACCGGAGGTTTCATGATGCATCATTATTTTAATGCCTTTTGATTTTGCGTAGTCTGTTATTTTGGTTACATTAAAATCGGGATAAGGCGTTACAAAATCAAAAACATATTCTTTGTTGTTTCCAAACCAGTCTTCCCATCCCTGGTTCCAGCCTTCTACCAGTACAGCATCAAAACCGTGCAGTGCTGCAAAGTCTATGTATGTTTTTACGTGTGCTGTATTGGCTCCATGTGTGCCATTGGGTGTGGCTTTTGTAAAATCTGTAATACCCAGTTGTACCGATGGATATTCATTGGTGTAAGACCAGGAGGATTTTCCGGTAATCATTTCCCACCACACCCCTATATATTTTACCGGTTTTATCCAATCTGTTTCTTTTATTTTAGAGGGCTCATTAAGGTTATAAGTCATTTTAGAAGCCAGTATATCACGGGCATCGTTACTTACCATTATGGTGCGCCAGGGCGTTACAGAAGGCGACTGTATATATCCCTTATCGCCTACAGCATCCGGCGTAAGCCAGGAAGTGAAGATCATTTTTTTATCATCGTAATCTAAATGCATGCAGGCATAATTAATTAAGGCAGCTTCGTGTAAATTAATGTAAAGGCCATCATTTGTTTTAAGCATTAAAGATGTTTGCACAGCGGTGGGCGAAAAAGTTTTTTGCGATAAATTGGCCGTAACCGATTTTGCCAGCAGCCCTCTTATTTCTGAAAGCTTAGAAGTGGTATAATCATATTCCTGTGTATCATAATCGCCGGGAATCCAAAAGGCAGTATGATCGCCCGTCATAGCAAACTGGGTACGCTCTTCTTTTATAATAAAATATACCAGGTTTTTTTGCTGCGGAAATTCATACCGAAAGCCCAGGCCTTCGTTAAACATGCGGAACCTGATGATGATCTGGCGGTTGGTTTCGTTTTGCAGAAGGGTTACGGCCATTTCGTTATACTGGTTGCGTATAGCATTTACTTCTCCCCAAACGGGTTTCCAGGTTTCATCAAAAGCCGTTGTTTTTACATCGGCAATGGTAAAATCGTTCAGCAAAGATTTTTTATCATTTTTTAATTGCAGCCCCAGCAGGCTGGGTTTTATAACTGCTGTAGTATTATACTGCAGGCTGTAAGCCGGCGATCCATCTGCCTGCAGCGAAAAAGCCATTACAACTTTACCGTTGGGCGATGTGAGTTGCTGTGCATATAACAATGCAGATAAGCCAAGCCAGAGGCAGGTAATAAATATAAACTTCATGGTGATTTTAAATTATATGCTGTAAATTAATTATTGCTGATAAAATTAAGCATGTTACAATAAAGGTGAGCAGTAAAAAATATTTTGTTGTGCGTAAGAGGCGGGAGATTATGTCTGGGTGGAGGATGAAGGAGGGGCGGCCCAGGCTTGCTAGTGGACGTGCAGAGTAATGGATAACTACAGGATATGCAATAGCGCCTTATAAAAATAAAGAGTTCAATTTTGATTTAGCAGGTCCAACGAGCTCTTGTTTGTTATAGGCGGTTTCTTAAACTCTGTTCATAACTAAGTTTTTCATTTCTTTAGAAGTAGAAAGTAATTCGTTTACATAGTTTTCTATTATGAAACTTTCGTTTAGTAAGTGGATACGAAAACTTTTCACAGCATCTTTTTCAAGTGTAGTCTTAAAAAAAATGTCGGAAATAATAAAACACAATTTTAAAAGAGGTTCTGGACGAATCTTATTATTAATTGGTAAATTTTCTTGCGCTACCCTTATAAAGCAGTCCAAAACATATGATATTCTTACTATAGGATGTGGATGTGTATACTCCTTGTAATAAATTTTTTCAGAATCATTAAAAAAAAGAAGAAAATATGAAAAAATACTAGCAATTCCCATGGATAAGAGCTTTGCTAAATTCTCTTCTGTTTGATTTTCAATTGATAGTAATTTGAACTGCACTAAAATTTGAGTACACGTGGCATTTGCACCATGTAAATCTGCGTCAAACTCTAAAATATGTCTTTCTATTGAAAATTCAGGATTGGCTTGATACACATATTGCTCTGTTATGCCAGTTTTAAGTATATCTGATTTTTGTATTAAATGAGCCAACTCATGATGATATGTAAAGAGCGTAGCAAGTTGAAACATAAAAAATCCCAATGGTATATTTATCACTGTACCGAGAGTACCAAACGTAGGTGATAAATTTTCGTCTTGTTCAAAAATATTATTGTTGTCATAGAAAAGACTATATATTTCCTGTACAGTTCCCATATTAACTCCAATAATAAAATATCCATTCGAAATTCCAGCTCTAGCATTAATTTCGTAGTAATTACGATAGTAAAATCTTGCCGGCTGTATGGAATATTTTGTGCAGTGATTTATGAGATTTTCTTGACAATATTCAAAATAATTTAAGAAGATATCTTTCAAGTTCGAGTTATCAAATTCAAAAATATCATCCGCTGGAACACCAGCTTTTGATTTTAATTCCTCAATAATTTTATGATAATCGTGCATTTTTATAATTATAAATACAACAAAATTCTTTTGAAATTATGAACGACGGCAGTATAAAAAAATTCTCTACTTTACACCAAATATACATACAATGTGAATATCTGAAACAATGGGGAATCGTTGCCCCATTGCTCTGACTGTAGGAAGAGTGTTATACTTTAGTTGCTCACTCTCGACTTTTTATTTCTTCCTATACCCTGCTGGCATAAGATACTTTCATACTACCCAAATAAACTTACAAGTTCTCTAATAAATTTGCATCAGACTTAAGAAGACAGACGAAATACTTTGACGATTTCGCTGGAAAATAACTGGGTTGCACGAGATATAACACTAATTGTATTTCAGTCTTCTATTTTCGTACAATATATTTTTATGATGATGACTTTAATGTCATAGATTTAACAGGTTGAACTTCTTCAACAATTTATAAACTTTCTGATACCTGATAATTTCTTGAACCTATAAAAAAAAATTTATGAAAATTGGAATGCTAATAATTTCTACACTAATTGCACAGTCTTGTTTTGCTCAGGTTTCGAACAGAGCTGTAATGTTTGGAAAAGAGTACAGTAAGGAAATTTCGCTTTATAAGGCAAAAATATTTGTTATAAAAGAAGTTTTAGGGAGTTCTAATGCACCCATAAAGTTTGAAATAGATCCTTTAGCCGCTGCAAGTTCAGGCGAACTGACTTCATTGGTTTATCAATGTTCAGTTAAGAATAAAGAGGGTATGATTTTAGGCTTTTATGGAAGTTACTGGAATGATGCAGGAGTTATTTTTCAAGGCTATGGCTTTAAAGATATGCCAAAAGAAAAAGCTTTGGAAGTTCTCAACACAATTGAGAAAAATATAACGGAATCGAAAAAATATCTTTCTGAGGACTATGAAAATAATAATATTTATTTTCAATTCGATGATATTACATTCCTTGTTTACGCAGGTATTATGGGTACTACTAAAATAAGGGTATTCTGGAATAATTTTGATGCAGACTGGGACTTCATAGCATTTAAGAGAACTAAAAAGAGACTTGAGAAGAAGTTGGATTAGTTCTTATGTCTCACCGGTTTTTTTCGCCTAATCTACTTCCTAATTAAAAATAACTTCTTAGCAAAACCGCCATACTGTAAAGCATTTGACTTTGATAATCGCCGGTAAAAATACCGGAGATAAAATAAAAAGACTAAAAAGTTTTTCTGCAAATACAATTACCAATTTGCATTTATATTGATAACCGAAAACTTGTCCCTTTTCCGGGAACTGAATTTATAGAAATACTGCAGGCAATTGCTTTTGCCATATCTCTTACCAAATGAAAACCCAGTCCGGTTTTAATACCCACTACGGCATCACCATTGTTTAAAGCATGTAGCTGTTGTTCGTCAATGCCATTTCCATTATCAGTTATGCTAAGGTATTGTTTGTTATTTTCTTCCCAGGCTTTCCATTCAATAGTTGCGTTTGTAACATTACTTAATGCCTTAACCGCATTGCCGGTTAAATTACGCATAATGGTTTTTAAATAATCTTCATCTGTATTAATATTCAACTGCTGGTTATTCTCAAAAGTAAATTTTATGCCTGCTGTACCTAAAAAATTATTTTCTATATCATTAAACAGTTTACTTACAGGCACAGTTTTTTTATCAGGTTTAAAATGTTCCATTTGCCCTTTGCTCCA
>JAYVGA010000443.1:0-9733 GCA_043772635.1 Chitinophagaceae bacterium | reverse complement strand
GATGTACCAGATACACCAGCATTGCCATTGTTGTTTGCTATATTTTTTACCATCCAGTCTATGGCGTCATAGGTATCGCTGGCTTCGTCAGTTTCTTTTCCTCTTTTATTTTTATTAAAAGGCCGCACATCTTCAAATACACCTTCGCTCATATACCTTCCTCTCACATCCTGCACTACTAAAATGTAATTTTCTTTTGCATACATCATTCGATAACTGTACCAAAGCCATGCAAATTTATCTTCTCCATAAGGCGCACAGGAATAAGGTGTACGGGTTATTAGAAAAGGATGTTTTTCTGTATCATCTTTTGGAATATAAAAACTGGTAAATAATTTTACGCCATCTCTCATTGGAATATACACTTCTTTTTTTGTGTAGTTGTTTACAAACCAGGTACTGTCTGCGTTTTGAGACCGTACAGTTAAAGAACAGGCACTGATAACGAAAATGAAAAGGAGCTTTTGCATAATGATCTGATTTTAGATGGCTAAATTTACCAAAACAAAATGACTTGGTTATGAATATAAATGAAGAATTAATCAATAATTTTTATACGGCGTTTCAAAAAATGGATGCCAGTGCTATGAATGACTGTTACAGTGACGATATTGTTTTTTTTGATCCCGTTTTTGAACTGCTTAAGGGAGCCGAGGCAAAAGCCATGTGGAAAATGCTTTGTAAAAATGCCAAAGATTTTTCGTTAACCTTTAATAATATACAAAATTTGGGAGACGATTATTATACCTGCAACTGGATAGCCACTTATACATTTTCTGCAACCGGGCGGCCTGTGGTAAACAATATAAAAGCGCATATGAAAATTATTAATGGAAAAATTATAGAGCACAGCGATGCGTTCAGCCTGCACAAATGGAGCATGCAGGCATTGGGTTTTAGCGGCTGGCTGCTGGGATGGAATAGTTTTTTTCAAAGAAAAATAAAAAATACAGCCCGTAAAAATCTTTTAAAATTTATGCAGAGTGAGGCTTAGTGTGGGCAATGGGCAATGGGCAATGGGCAATAGGCAATGGTCAATGGGCAATGGGCAATAAGCAATAGGCAGATTGTTGCTGCCAGTTCATTCTTAACTTAACACTGTTTCTTGGTATGGTTTAAAATGGTGCTTGCATCCTGGTTAAACAGGCATTATATTCAACAATTATTTTAAACCAAAAAACCAACGATCATGGACACATCATTTTTTAGTGAAATTAACTGGCTGGCAGTATTATGTGCAGCACTTGGCTATTTTGCACTGGGGGCTTTATGGTATTCAAAAATTTTATTTGCCGGCCGGTGGCTTGCGTTAACAAAAATTAATGCCTCCGATCCCAATGCTACAAAAGGTATGGCCGCCATTATGCTGGGATCATTATTTTTTATGCTGATTACGGCGCTGGGCCTTGCTATACTTCAAAACAAACTTGCCCTTACCGGTGGCTGGATGAGTGGTTTAAAACTGGGAACTTTAACCGGGCTATTCTTTGGTACTTCTGCCATAAGTATTTCTTATCTCTACGAAAAAAGAGCTATGGGTTTGCATTTTATTAATGGCGGTTACACGCTTGCGGGTAATATTATTGCGGCCATTATAATTTGTATGTGGAGGTAGAAAATAATTATTAAAATAAAAAAAGGTATATCAAGTTCATTAGATGATGCTCTATATAGCTTTTTTGGATGTATTAAAAAATTGTTACAAAAGTTAACAACCCCTTCTGCGAACTAATCTATCATCGTAATTTTTATAATATTTGTGGGCAGGTGTAAATTCACCGGCGTACTACCGGTGTTAATTATTACATCTCCTGTTTTAATAAATCCTCTTTCTTTTAAAATATTTATCTGGTCAAAGATGATATTATCCAGGCTTTCTTCTTCGGCATAATAAAAAGCTCTTACTCCCCAGCTAAGGCTTAGCTGGTTGATAAGCGTTTTTTCTTTACTGAATATAAACAAAGGAGATTTTGGCCGGTAACTGCTAAGCATAAACGCCGTATAGCCACTCTGTGTCATACCAATTAATGCATGTGCACGTGCGTCTTTACTTAAATGGCAGGCACTGTAACAAATGGCATCGCTTAAAAAAGAAGGCGAGTGGGGCTGCGGAGTTAAAATATCATCCCTGTCGTATTCATACAGTGTTTTTTCTACCTCCATAATAATTTTGCTCATGGTTTCTACTACCAGGGTAGGGTATGAGCCTGTAGCAGTTTCGCCACTCAGCATTACTGCATCGGCGCCTTCCAGTACTGCATTGGCCACATCACTTACTTCACTTCGGTTTGGTTTGGTCCTGTCCAGCATACTTTCCATCATCTGAGTAGCTACTATTACTGGTTTTGCCCGGTGCATACATTTGCGGATAATATCTTTTTGTATCACCGGTACCTGTTCTATTGGAATCTCTACACCAAGGTCGCCACGGGCAATCATGATACCATCACTCTCAATAATAATATCCCGTAAATGTTTTAATGCTTCGGGCATTTCTATTTTTGCAATAACTTTTATTTTGCTGTTTTTTTCTTTGATGCGTCTTTTCAGATCTACAATATCTTCTGTTTTTCTAACAAAGGAAAGCGCTACCCAATCCAGTTTATGTTCTATAATAAAAGCAAGGTCTGCAATATCTTTTTCTGTAAGCGATGGCATGGTTAACTCACTATCCGGCAGGTTTACTCCTTTTTTAGGAAACAGTGTGCCACCCAATGTTACACTCAGTTTTACTTCTTTATCGTTCAGTATTTCCAGCACTTTAAGTTCCATTTTACCATCATCCAGAAAAATGCGTTCGCCGGGCTGAACATCGGTAGTAAGGTTTGGATAAGAAACGTAAATCTTTTTTAAAGTACCCACCATTTTTTCGGTAGTAAAAATAATTTCTGTTCCATCTTTTAAAAATAGTTTACCATCTTCCAGGTCGCCCACTCTTAATTTAGGGCCCTGCAAATCTCCAAGTATTGCAATATTAAAAGGTTCGTTTTTAATAATGGAGCGAATCTTTTCAATCACATCAATTTTATCTTCATAGGCGCCATGAGAAAAATTTAATCTAAAAACATTTACTCCAGCTTTTACAAGCGATAATAGTTTGTCGTAGGTATCGCAGGCCGGGCCTACGGTGGCCACAATTTTGGTTCTCTTTTGATTGTGCACAATACCCGCCGTTTTATCCATATCCTGGTGCAGGTATTTCTCTATATTTTTACTCATGGTAATTTTTTAAATCTTTTTTAGTGCATCACTGTTTTGTAATTTCAAAGTAAGCTAATAGCTATTGGCTGTTAGCTTTATGCAGAAAGTATTTTCATAATTTTCATCCACTCCTCGCTGATGCGCTGTTTCTTTTTTACGGCTTCATCTAAGGGAGTGTAATTTATTTTATTATTTACAATACCCACAAATACATTGTGTCTTCCTTCTACCAGGCTTTCTACACCATGATAGCCCATGCGGCTTGCTATCACTCTGTCCATACAGGTAGGCGAGCCACCTCTTTGTATATGCCCAAGTATACAAACCCTTACAGAAAGGTTGGGCATTTTTTGTTTTATAATCTTGGCTACTTCTGTAGCGCCACCAAACTCATCTCCTTCGGCCACCACAATTAGGTTTACCAGCTTTTTTCTTTTTTCTTTTTCTTCCAGCGATGAGAGAATATCATTGATGATTGTTTTTCTTTCCGGTATCAAAATGTTTTCGGCACCTGTAGCAATACCGCTGTGCAGGGCAATATAACCTGCATCACGGCCCATTACTTCTATTACAAAAAGGCGGTCATGCGCTTCGGCAGTGTCTCTTATTTTATCTATAGCTTCTACGGCTGTGTTTACTGCAGTATCAAACCCAATAGTAAAATCGGTGCCCGCAATATCTTTATCAATGGTACCCGGCAGCCCTACACAGGGAATATCAAACTCATTACTAAAAATCTGTGCGCCTCTAAAACTGCCATCACCACCAATAATCACCAGGCCATCAATGCCCCGTTTTCTTAAATTATTGTAGGCTTTTTTTCTGCCCTCGTATTCAAAAAATTCTTTACACCGGGCTGTTTTTAATATAGTACCTCCACGTTGAATAATGTTGGCTACACTTCTGCTCTCCATCCTGAAAATATCATCTTCTACCATACCGCTGTAACCCCTCATAACTCCATAAACTTCCAATCCGTAATGAATGCCCGTGCGCACTACTGCCCGTATAGCTGCATTCATTCCCGGACTATCACCCCCGCTGCTTAATACGCCTATTCTGGTAACTGTTTTTTTCATGCTAAATGTAAAGTTTTTTACTTATTAAAATAAATGTACATATGGGTGCATTGCGTCAAAAATACACTCTAATATCCTTAAAACCTTGATACTTTTCAATTAGTTTATATTGATATATAAAATCTAAATTTATCTTAAGCTGCCAACATTAAGGTGAACAGGGGTTAAAATTGTATAATTTTTTTACGGAGAAGCTGGTAAAAATCCTATACAGATGGACTTTTAGGAGATGCCGATTTTATTTTATGATGTGGAAATTATTAATCTTTTATTATGCCACAGCAAAAAAATTAATTTTTAAATGCTGTATGCTTTATTAATTATGGGTGAAACGTAATTCCTTTTTCTTTACTTAGTTTTACTTTGACAATGTTTTTTACTTTGGTAAAGTTTGATAAAATTATTCTGCGGAGAAATATAATCTAAACCTCATAAAGTTTTTTCTACAGCTATACTTGGTAAGAGATTGGCTATTGAATGATAGCTTTCATTACTTTTACAGACTTTGTCAAAATAGTACTAGCTAATAGATTTAACCGGTATCATTAACTTTTTAAAAAAATAATTGTATGAAATTGATCCTGTCTTTTGGCCTGCTCATTCTTTCATCCGCTTGCAGTATGGCACAACACGTATATCCTCAAACAAAAAAAGATAAACAGGTAGATAATTATTTTGGTACATCTGTGCCCGATCCCTACCGCTGGCTGGAAGACGACCACAGTGCCGATACAAAGGCATGGGTTACGGAACAAAATAAAGTAACTTTTAACTACCTGGATAAAATACCTTACCGCCGGCAATGGTTTAAAAGGCTGGAAGAAATAAATAACTACCCCCGTTATTCTTCTCCATCCCGCAATAACGAATATTTTTATTTTAGTAAAAACAACGGTTTGCAAAACCAGTCGGTACTTTACCGGCAAAAAGGAATGGAGGGAACACCGGAAGAAGTACTGGACCCCAATAAATTTTCTGCAGAAGGTACTACCAGCCTTGCAGCATTTTCACTTTCTAAAAATGGCCGGTATGCGGTTGTGGGCAAATCGGCTGGTGGCAGCGACTGGCGGACTTATTTTGTAATGGATATGAACAACCTTACCTACCTGCCCGATTCGCTGGCCTGGGTAAAAGTATCAGGGGCAAGCTGGCTGGGTGATGGATTTTTTTACAGCCGTTATCCTGTTACAGGCGTGGGCAAAGAATTGTCTACTAAAAATGAAAACCACCAGGTGTATTACCATAAAGTGGGCACTGCACAGGGAGAGGATAAACTGGTATTTGAAGACCCTGCAAACCCACTTCGTTTTCATAATATTTCCACCAGCGAAGATGAGCGTTTTGTACTATTAAATGTATCAGACAGGAGTAAGTATAAAGGAAATGCTTTGTGGTATTACGATAACAATAGTGCGGATAAAACTTTTAAACCGGTAGTAAGCGAAGCTAAAGATTTTGACTATGATTTTATTACAGAGTATAACGGAAAATTTATAGTGGCCACCAATGATGGAGCCAAAAACCAGCAGGTAATGCTGATAGACCCCAACAAACCGGAGAAGAGCAACTGGAAAACACTTGTTGCAGAAAAAGAAGAAAACATTGCCGGCATTACTGCAGCAGGAAATAAATTATTTATTACTTACATAAAAGATGTAACCAGCAGGGTGTATGTTTATTCGCTGGATGGCCAGTTGGAAAATGAAGTGAAACTTCCGGCACTAGGCACCGTAAGTGGCTTTGGCGGAGATAAAGATGATCCTTTTGTTTTTTATACTTTTACTTCTTTTACTTTTCCGCCCACTATTTATAAGTATGATATTGCTACAGGTAAAAGTGAAATGTTCCGGAGGCCCGAAGTAAAATTTGATCCTGAAAATTTTGTAACAGAGCAGGTTTTTTATCCCGGCAAAGACGGTACAAAAGTGCCCATGTTTATTGTGTATAAAAAAGGATTAAAGAAAAATGGAAAAAACCCAACCATGCTTTATGCCTATGGTGGTTTTAATATAAGTACCAATCCATCTTTTAGCCCGGCACGAATTACCTGGCTGGAGCAGGGTGGTATTTATGCAAGTGCAAACCTTCGTGGCGGCAGCGAGTATGGCGAAAAATGGCATGAGGCAGGTATGATGTTCAACAAACAAAATGTGTTTAACGATTTTATTGCAGCAGGAGAATACCTGATTGCAAATAAATATGCATCTAAAAATTACCTGGCCATTTATGGCGGATCTAATGGTGGCCTGCTTGTAGGAGCTGTGGCCAACCAGCGCCCCGATTTGTTTAAAGTGGCCATACCCGCAGTGGGTGTAATGGACATGCTGCGCTTTCATAAATTTACCATTGGCTTTAACTGGATAGCAGAGTACGGCAGCAGTGAAAAATCGGAAGCAGAATTTAGAAATCTTTTTGCATATTCTCCCATGCATAACATAAGTGCAACCAAAAATTATCCTGCTGTTTTAGTTACCACTGCCGATCATGACGACAGGGTAGTGCCTGCACATTCTTTTAAATACATTGCATCGCTGCAGGAAAAATACAAAGGTAAAAACCCTGTTATGATAAGGGTAGATGTAAATAGTGGCCATGGTGCCAGCAACCTAAAAAAAGGACTGGAAACTACAGCAGATATTTATTCTTTTATATTTTATAATATGGGTGTGGTGCCTAAGTTTTAAGAAATGAAAAAAAATTAAGTAGCGGTTGCAAACCCTGTTGGCGCATTAAATGTAGAAAAAATGTTTTATTAAATTTAAGTACTTTAAAAACCACTGTTGGAGTTAAGAGCCTCCGACATTGGTTAAAAAAATCAGAGTAATTAGTGCCAGAAAATAGTGTTTTGTTAGTTGCACTTACATCCGCTCCGGCATCCCAATCCCCAGCAGCTGCATCCCTTTTTTCAACACATTTGCCGTCATAATGGCCAGCTGCAAACGCAGTTGTTTCTTCTCCTGCGTTTCTGCATTGGCTATAGAATGCACCGAATAAAATGAGTTAAAACTTTTGGCCACATTAAATATATAAATAGCAATTACTGACGGGTTTAATTCTTTAGCCGCCTGTGCCAATATGCTATTAAATTGTTCCAGTGCCAGCAGTATTTCTTTTTCCAGTTTTAGAAGTGGGGAAGATGGCAGCTCTTTTACATCCAGTGTTTCTTTGCGCAGAATACTTTTTATCCTAGCATAAGTATATTGCACAAAGGGTCCTGTAAAACCATGAAAATCTATGCTCTCTTCAGGATTAAAAATCATTTTCTTTTTAGGATCTACTCTAAGCAAATAAAACTTCATGGCACCAAGGCCAAGGGTATTGTACAGCTCATCCAGCTCCGTTGCTTCAAAGTCTTTTACTTTACCAAGTTCTTCTGTATGCTGTTTTGCTGTGGCTATCATTTCATCTACCAGGTCATCCGCATCTACCACGGTGCCTTCCCGGCTTTTCATTTTACCGGTTGGCAGTTCTACCATGCCATAACTTAAATGATAAACATTTTGTGCATTGGGCAATTGCAATTTTTCTGCAATAAGCTTCAGCACTTTCATGTGATAGTTTTGTTCATCGCCAATTACATAAATGCTTTGGTCTATGCCATACTCCTGGTATTTTTGCTGGGCCAGGCCAATGTCCTGTGTTATATAAACAGAAGTGCCATCTTTGCGCTGCACAATTTTTCTGTCCAGGCCATCAGCCGTTAAATCTATCCAGACACTATTATCTTCTTCCTGCTCAAAAACGCCTTTTGCCAATCCTTCTTCCACCGTTTTTTTGCCCAGCAGGTAGGTGTTGCTTTCGTAATAAATTTTATTAAAATCGCTGCCTATTTTTTTATAAGTCACATCAAAACCTTCATAAACCCAGCCATTCATTTTTTTCCAAAGCTCCTTTACTTCCGGCTTGCCGGCTTCCCAGTCAAACAGCATCTGCTGCGTGGCTTTCATTATCGGGGCTTCTTTCTCTGCCTCTTTTTCCGGCATCCCGCCCGCCATCAGTTCCAGTACCTGGCGTTTGTATTCATCATTAAATTTTACATAATAATCTCCCACAAAATGATCACCTTTTGTTTGTGTACTTTGAGGCGTGGCACCGTTTGCAAAAAGCTGCCAGGCAATCATGCTTTTGCAAATGTGAATGCCCCTGTCGTTTACAATACAGCTTTTAAAAACTTCATAGCCGTTTGCTTTTAAAATTTCTGCTACGCTCCATCCTAAAAAATTATTTCTCAAATGGCCAAGATGTAAGGGTTTGTTGGTGTTGGGAGAAGAATATTCTACCATTACTTTTTTACCATTGGCATTGTGCAGGCCGTAATGTTCATTATTATAATTTTCCTTTAATAACTGCAGCCAGAAACTATCTGCAATATTGAGGTTTAAAAATCCTTTGATAATATTAAAGCCGGTAAACAATTGGGGTTCATCTTTAACGAGCGCATTGCCCAGGCTTTCGCCCAGCGCTGCAGGGGATTGTCCTGTTTTTTTTAAAAGAGAAAATAATACCACGGTATAATCGCCTTCAAATTCTTCTTTGGTTTCATTTACCTGGAAATCTGTTTCTGTAAAAGCCTGGTTGTATAAATCTGCAAGACTTTTAATGGCAGCCTTTTGAATATGTTGTAAAATAGACATGGCGCAAAACTACTGAAATAAAAAAATAAAGTCCAGGCCCACTCTATCTCCTGCGAAGGAGTGAGAAATGAAATAGATAAGTGAGGGGATGAATGTAAAGAAAAACGCTGCAGTTTTATTGGTGCTTTATAGGTTTGATTTTATTAAATGAGATATTCTAAACCGGAATTTTAGACTTATTATCCATTTTTGCATTATCCATTATAATTAATTAGTTACTTTTGCGCCCATTTTAAAAATTATGATTAGTGTAAATAATGTAACCCTTGCATATGGCAAAAGGGTACTCTTTGATGAAGTAAATATCGGTTTTACCAAGGGGAACTGTTATGGCGTAATTGGCGCAAACGGAGCCGGCAAATCTACCTTTCTTAAAATTATCAGTGGCGAAATTGAACCCAACAAAGGCAGTGTGAGCATAACTCCCGGCGAAAGGATGGCTGTGCTTAACCAAAACCAGTTTGCCTTTGATGAAGAAACTGTTTTGAATACGGTAATGATGGGCCATAAAAAAATGTGGGCGGTAATGCATGAGCGGGATGCCATTTATGCTAAAGAAGATTTTACGGAAGCTGATGGCCACAAAGCGGGTGAACTGGAACATGAGTTTGGCGAAATGGGCGGCTACACTGCAGAAAGTGATGCAGCCCAATTTTTGAATGAACTGGGTGTAAAGGAAGAAATGCACCAGGTGCTGATGAAGGATATTGCAGCCAACCTGAAAGTAAGGGTATTACTTGCGCAGGCATTGTTTGGGAACCCTGACATATTGTTGTTAGATGAGCCTACCAATAACCTGGATGTGGAAACCATTAGCTG
>JAYVGA010000442.1:0-2915 GCA_043772635.1 Chitinophagaceae bacterium | reverse complement strand
CAAACAACTAAAGCAGCCAGTAAACAATTTTTTTTCATACAGTTTTATTTTTTTTATTTTTAAATTTATTGTAATCCTAAAACAGAACGGTTAAAATTTTCATCGCTGCCTGTACCGGCAAAATCATCAAATGCTTTTTCGGTTACTCTTATTATGTGCTCCTTAATAAATGCTGCCCCTTCCCTTGCGCCATCTTCGGGGTGTTTAATGCAGCATTCCCATTCCATTACTGCCCAGCCCTTGTAAGCGTATTGTGTTAGTTTGCTAAAGATAGTTTTAAAATCAATTTGCCCATCACCCAGGCTGCGATATCTTCCGGCACGGTTTAACCAGCTTTGATATCCGCCAAAAGTACCCTGCTTTCCGGTGGCATTAAATTCGGCATCTTTTACATGAAAAGCCCTTATTCTCTCATGATAAAAATCAATGTATTGCTTATAGTCCAGCTGTTGCAAAACAAAATGCGAGGGGTCATACAGCAAACATGCCCGTGCATGATTGTTTACTTTTTCTAAAAACATTTCGTAAGTAATGCCATCAAAAAGATCTTCGCCCGGGTGTATTTCGTAGCATACATCTACACCGCACTCTTCAAAATAATTTAAAATAGGCATCCAGCGTTTTGCCAGTTCTGTAAAACCGTCTTCTACAAGCCCGGCGGGGCGTTGCGGCCAGGGATGAAAAGTGTGCCACAGTAAAGATCCGCTAAAAGTGGCGTGGGCACTCAATCCTAAGTTTTGCGATGCTTTGGCGCCATATTTTAATTGTTGTACGGCCCATTCTGTTCGGGCTTTATAATTTCCCTGTATTTCTTTAGGTGCAAAGCCATCAAACAAAGTATCATAGGCAGGATTTACTGCAACTAATTGTCCCTGCAAATGCGTACTCAGTTCTGTAATTTCTACTCCACATTCATTTACCAGGCCTTTAATTTCATCTGCGTATGTTTTGCTTTCGGCAGCTTTTTGCAGATCAATACAGCGGCTATCCCATGTAGGTATCTGCACGCCCACAAAACCTAAACTTTTTGCCCAGGTGCAAATGTTTTTTAAATTATTGAATGGGGGTTTGTCATCCAGAAATTGTGCTAAGAAAATGGCGGGGCCTTTTATTGTTTGCATTGTTGAGTTTGTTTTGTCCCACGCAGAGGAGCAGAGGGCGCAGGGTTTATTTTGTTATTTTAAAAATTTTTATGAACGCTGATTTGCCTTTACTAATTCTCAACTTTTAAAATCCAATAAAATACACTGCACTTTAGATTGAATATTGAGCGTTGAAAATTGAATATTGAATATTTTTTTATTCTTCACACCATAAATTCCTTCCACTTCTCCTCACTCTGCCCGCTCTCCACCACATTTTCTACAAACGCCATTCCCCTTATGCCTTCTTCCACTCCCGGAAAATCAAGCCATTCTTCTTTTGGAGTTTCCCCATCTATTTTTGCCCTTACAGTTAATGCAAAGTTGCGGTACAAATTTGCAAAGGCTTCCAGGTAACCTTCAGGATGCCCTGCGGGAACCCTGCTGTTATGTGCAGCAAAAGAACTGTTGTATGCCCCTCCTGTTCTGTAAATTTCAGTGGGTTTATCCAGCCATTTAACCAGTAAAGTATTGGCATCTTCCTGCTTCCATTCCAGTCCGCCCTTTTCGCAATACACTCTTATCTTCACATTATTTTCTTCGCCGGCAGCAATTTGTGTAGCCATTAAAACCCCGGTGGCGCCATTATTAAATTTTAAAAAAGCTGCACCATCATCATCCAGCATTCTGCCTTCTACAACAATATTTAAGCTGGAGCAAATTTTATTAACCTGCAAACCCGTAACATATTCTGCTATATTAAATGCATGCGTACCAATATCACCCATACAACCAGCCTTGCCGCTTTTTTTAGGATCAGTGCGCCAGGCAGCCTGAGCCTGCCCTGTGCTCTCCAATAAAGTGCTTAACCATCCCTGCGGATACTCTACATACACTTTTCTTATTTTTCCTAATGAGCCCGCTTTTAATAATTGCCTGGCCTGCTTTACCATTGGGTAACCAGTATAGGTATGGCATAATAATAAAGTTAAACCAGTAGCAGCTAGTTTTTCTTTTATTTGCTTTGCCTGTTCTAAAGTAAGTGTAATGGGCTTTTCAATCACCACATTAAAACCTTTATCCAGCGCCATCATTGCAGGATCAAAATGAACAAAATTTGGCGTAACAATGGTTACAAAATCAATTTTTTTATCCGCAGGCATGGCTGCTTCTTTTTCAAGCATTACTTTATAATCGGTATAAATCCTGTTTTCTTCTAAAAATAAAGACTTGCCTGAGTCTAAAGCAATTTCAGGATTTACACTTAATGCACCGGCCACCAATTCTACCTGGCCATCCATATTCATAGCAAGGCGGTGTACGGCACCAATAAAAGCATCCTTACCACCGCCAATCATTGCCATTCTTAATTTTCGCTGCATATTATTGTTTTAATTAAAATTAGATATTTTTTTGCCCAGACCTTAAAAGTATAAAAATTATTAAATTGTTTGCAGGAAATTATGAAAAAAAATCTATCGCAAACGGTTGCGATGAAACATTTTTTTTATCTTTTGATTTTTTTATGTTTATTAAAATTATATTTACGAACTATAATTTTACCGGGTAATAAAAATCGATATGCAAGCTATAAACCGAGACAAACTTTTTGTTGCCAGCTGTTTGGCACTATTGGTAACTTCTCTTTCTTTCGGTATACGTGCCGGGTTACTTGGAACCTGGGGCACACAATTTAATTTAGATAAATCTGAAATTTCCACTATTACTGCAACTGCTTTTTGGGGTTTTCCTCTTGCTGTAATTATAGGGGGAATGGTTGTAGATATTATTGGTATGAAAAAGTTGCTGGTAATGGCTTTTATCTTTCATCTG
>JAYVGA010000441.1:0-6894 GCA_043772635.1 Chitinophagaceae bacterium | reverse complement strand
CAGTTACAAAAGGTTTTATTCCTGTTTAATAATACAGCCAGCGCAGTTTGCGAAGGGCAGCAATTGGATATGGATTTTGAAAAAAGAGAAACGGTGAGCCTGGATGAATACCTGGAAATGATTACGCTTAAAACATCGGTGCTGCTTGCTGCCAGCCTGCAGATGGGCGCCATTATGGGTGGTGCAGGTATTGGTAACCGTGAGCATATTTATGAGTTTGGTAAAAACCTGGGTATTGCCTTCCAGGTGCAGGACGATTACCTGGATTGTTTTGGTGATCCTGAAAAATTTGGTAAGCAGGTTGGCGGTGATATTCTCTCCAATAAAAAAACTTTTTTAATGATTCATACCATGGAGATAGCCAATGATGTGCAGCAAAAGGAATTAAAATTATTACTGGCTACCAACCCGGCAGATAAAGTGGCAAGAATGCTGCAGCTGTTTAAAGATTGCCGGGCAGATGCCTGGGCAGCATCTTTAAAAGAAAAATATTATGATGTGGCTATGAAACACCTGGATGACATTGCAGTTTTATCTTCCCGCAAGCAGGAACTGCAAAAGCTTGCGATGTATTTATTGCAGCGGGAAAGTTGAAAACCTTATTTGTTTTTCTGCTAAGGTTTGCAGAATAAGGATATAAGTTCATACTTTTTATTTTTCTGAAAACGAAATTTAAAACCAACCCTTTACCAAAACCTTATTTGTTTCTTGCCCTCCATATATCATGCCTTTCAACCTTAGTAAAGAGCATCGCATTAAATTTCCCAAACCTTATTAGCTTATTTTTAAAAATGTCTTGGGATATTTTTGTGAGCACAGTTTAAATCAGGTAATAAGGTTAGAGAAATTGATTAATAACTTTTTTTCTACCAAGGTTTAAATCCAAATCCAAAGATTGGTTTAAAAAATTCATATCATGTAAAAATAAATTGTAGTAAAAAAATATAAACGACTGCATGTATTTGCAGCGCTTTAAAATAAGAAAGGGCTCTCTTGATTGAAATAAAAAATATTTACCTAATTTCCCTTTTATTAAACCAAGCTGATATGAGTAATTCTTTATTCAGAAGAAAAAATATTTCATCAATTTTAGCAGAAGGCAACGACGATCCCCATGGAGGGCATGCATTAAAAAGAGTATTAACCGTAAAAGATCTTACCTTTTTTGGTATTGCGGCCATACTGGGTGCAGGAAGTTTCAGCAGCCTGGGTTTTGCAGTGTTTCATGGTGGGCCGGGTGTGGTAATATTATTTGTTATTACCGCCATTGCCTGTGGCTTTACTGCATTGTGTTACTCAGAATTTGCCAGCCGCATACCAGTGGCAGGTAGTGCTTATACCTATGCCTATGCCAGCTTTGGAGAACTGTTTGCCTGGATAATTGGCTGGGCTCTGATCATGGAATATTCTATCGGAAATATTTATGTAGCTTATAGCTGGAGCGATTATTTTACTTCGCTGATGAGTAAACTGCATGTGGATATTCCCCAATACCTGAGCACAAGTTATATGGAGGCAAAGCATGCGGTACAAAGAGGAAGTACCAATGCTGATGAACTGGCTGCATGGAACACCGCACCTGTTGTGGGCGGGATAAGAATGATTCTTGATCTGCCAGCTTTAATCATCAACTTTTTAATAACCTGGCTGGTTTACAGGGGTATAAAAGAAAGCAGGAATTTCAGCAATGTAATGGTATTATTAAAACTGGCTGTAGTAGCATTAATAATAATTGTTGGTGGATATCTTGTTTTTAGTAACGGGCTCACTTTTAACTGGCTACCGCAAAATGATAAGGGAATACAATCTTTTATGCCCAATGGTTTTGGAGGAGTGATGCTGGCAGTATCCAGTGTGTTCTTTGCCTATATTGGCTTTGATGCAGTAAGTGTACTGGCAGAATAAAGTAAAAATCCACAAAAAGATTTACCAAGAGGCATGATGCTTTCGCTGGTAATTTGTACACTCATTTATATTTTATTAACGCTGGTATTAACCGGTGCGGTTAACTACCGCAAATTTGAAGGAGTAGGAGATCCGCTGGCATTTATTTTTGAACCACAAAATCTTAATGTGGGCTGGATGCAGTTTGTAGTGGCAGTAATTGCTGTGGTAGCTATGACGAGTGTGCTCCTTGTTTTTCAAATGGGGCAGCCCCGCATGTGGATGAGCATGAGCCGTGATGGCCTGATGCCACCGGTGTTTCAAAAAATTCATCCAAAATTTAAAACACCTTCCTTTGCCACCATTATTACCGGCCTTGTTGTAGGCGTGCCCATTCTTTTTACAGATAAAACTTTTGTGCTTGACTTTACCAGCATTGCCACACTGTTTGCATTTGTACTGGTGTGCGGTGGCGTACTTTTAATACCACCCAAAGAAAAGCTGCACGGCCGTTTTCATCTTCCTTATATCAATGGCCAGTTTATTTTTCCTGCTGTTGTTATTGGTTCCATTATCCTGGCCATCAGTTTATCTAAAAATTATTTTACCAATATGCTGGTTTTTGATTTTAGCAGCAATGAAGATTACACATCCGGCAAAAAAACTTTTATGGAACTGGCTACGCCCAATATTTCTTTAATTATATTCTGGATAAGTGCCCTGGTACTGGCTGTGTTTGCATTTATAAAAAAATATTCGCTTATACCGCTTATGGGTGTTATTACCTGTATGTACCTGCTTACGGGTATGAGTAAAAGCAACTGGGTTTGGTTTATAGGATGGCTGATCCTGGGTATTATTTTTTATTTTTTGTATGGGTATAAGAAAAGTAAACTGGCTTTAGAGAATTCATCTCTTTAATAAAACCGCTGTTCCAATAATTATTGCACGATCTAAAATATTTGTTTCGTACAAACCTTTTGTGGCTTGACTTCTACAGTAGTTTGCATTTACAATTGTACCTTTGTGCTTCATTTTTTTAGATAATAAACTGAGGCAATTACTATGAAATACCAGATAGGCGATAAGATTATTGTACTTCACTCAGACGAAGAAGGACAGGTGGTAGATATCATAAACGATAAAATGGTGATGATAGAAGTGCGGGGCGTAAAATTTCCTGCATACATGGACCAGATAGATTTTCCTTATTTTAAAATGTTTTCTCAAAAAACAATTTTTCCAAAGAAAAAAATATTTATAGATGATATTAAAAAAGAAAAACCTGTACCCAGGAAAAAGGTAGCAGATGGGGTGTTGTTAAGTTTTATACCCGTATTTGATAAAGATGTTTTTGATGATGATGTGGTGGAGAAATTAAGAATTTACCTGGTTAATCAAAATGAAGAAGCCTATAATTTTGATTACAAACTTTTTTTTGCCGGCGAAAATAATTTCCAGCTCAAAAATACCATCGGCGGGCTTTCAGAATTTTATCTGCACGATGTAAGCTTTGAAGATATGAGCGATAACCCCCGTTTTGATGTAGAGTTTTCTCTAATAAATGAAAACAAAAAAAAGGCGCTGTATTTTGAAACCTCTTTAAAAGTAAAAGCCAAACAGCTTTTTAAAAAAATTGAAGAAACCCAGCAAAAAAATGAACCCACTTTTTCTTACGAATTATTTTTAACCTACCCTGACAGGGCAGATGAAGAAAGGCCTGACCTGAGCAGCCTGGGCAATGCAGGTTACCGGGTGTATGATGCCAAAAATGCCCGCAGCTATCTGCCACCTGCACGATCTGTAATAGACCTGCACATAGAAAAAATTACCGATAACCAAAAACTGCTGAGCAATTTTGAAATGCTTACCCTGCAGTTAAATGAATTTGAAAAATATTATGAACTGGCAGTTGCGCATCACCAGCCCACACTTATTGTAATTCATGGAGTAGGCGAGGGAAAACTGAGGGATGAAATACATGAAATACTCCGTTTAAAAAAAGAGGTAAAATCTTTTGTAAACCAGTTTCATCCATTGTATGGCTTTGGAGCAACGGAGATTTATTTTAAGTAACAAACGCTTCGGAAGTCATTGGATTATTAGTCAATAGTGATTGAGTAAATACAATAGTAAGAGCAAAATAAAATTTGGGGCTATTTTATATAAATGCAGGTGAACAATTCTTTCACAGGGGCATTAATTTTAATTTTAATTTGAGGCAGCCTTGTGCATTTGCTATTACTGTTTAACCTGCAGCCATGCCGCATAAATATTTTACTGTTTGCTCAGGTTCCTGTAACTACTTATACTTGTGTAAACATTTTATGTGTTGATGCAGTAGTAATAAAGGTAAATAGCAATAGATAGATCTGAAATATAATAATAGATAATGCTTACATGATTTTGCAGCTACAATTTTGTAAATCTTATAGCTTTTGTTTTTGAAGATCCATTAACTACCGTTAAAATGTAGTAGCCATTTGCCAGGTTGCCCGCATCTACAGGAAGTTCTGTAACCCCTTTAATGAGGCTAACAGTAAACCGTTTTACTATTTTTCCCTGAAAATTGGTTATCATTATTTCTGCTTTATCTGTATTTGCAGAAGATACGCTCAACGTAGCACTGCTGGTAACTGCAGTAGGGGTGAGGCTGTTTATTTCAAAATTTTTATCTTTTCCAACAACTGCAACAATTTTAGAATGATAAATTCTGCCGTCCTGATCGCCAACACGAATCCTGTAAAAAGTATTACCTGAAATATTTACATCCGTAAAATCAAATGGTTGTTTGCACCTCAGTCTGTCGGCTTCAAACGTATTGATGGTAGTAAAATTTACCCCATTGGAAGAGCGTTGTATATCAAACCTTGCGTATTCCAGAAAGCACACCACCTTCCAATCTAACTTTGCAGCATTACCTATTGTTCTGGCTTCTAATGTACTAAGCCGCACCGGTACAGAATCATAACCATTAGTTTGGGAAAAAACAGCATTGCTAATACTAAAAAGTATGATAGATATAAATAAAGCTGAAACTTTCATATAATTAATTGTGTACTAAATATACGCATATGGGGTGAAAAGTGTTTTTTATAATTAATATATTTTACTAAAACCACATCTGGAACAATTGCTGAAAATGTATAAATATTCTCTATAAAGTATCTCAATATAAAATATTTCCTTAACCCGGAATAGCAAAAGAAATCGTTGCAAAAAAAATCCATTCCTTATGTGGGCTTGCCTGCAAAGGCAGAGGTATAGGTAAGGTGGTGGGTTAAGGGTAAGTAAAAATATAAATTCCCCGGCAAACAAGCTTTACCGGGGAATTTTTTAATTTCAAGTTTAATATTTCTTAAGAAATTTATTTCTGTTTAGCCTGCCATGTTGTAAATTGTTCTATTTCTTTGTTCTGATCCGCAATCATTTTCTGAGCCATTATTTTTAATGCGGCCAGTTTGCCATGCCCTATTTCCTGCTCAGCCATTTGTACTGCAGCCTCATGATGCGGTATCATCATCATCACATAATCCTTATCTGTATTACCTGCCATGGGCATGCTGTTTATTTTACCCATCATGGCTTTCATGGTTTCTCCTAATTCATTATGCATTTCACCTGCTTGTTTTTTTGCTTCAGGCAATTTGTAATCTTTTACCATTTGCTGCATTTTTTCTATCTCTGCTTTTTGTGCAGTAATAATATTTTGTGCCATCGTTTTTATCTGTGCATCAGAGCCTTTGGCAAGCTGCACTTCGCTCATATCAATAGCTGCCTGGTGGTGCATTATCATCATGTTTGCAAAGTCCATGTCAAAATCGCCTGTCATGGTCATTGCATCCATTTTACCCATCATGCCGGTCATAGATTGCATCATGGCATTATCCATATTCATGTTTCCGGCATGCATAGAATCATTGGGCATGGTATGATTCATAGAAGAATCCATTTCAGTTGTTGTTGACGTGGTTTTGGTTGAATCGTTGCAGGACTGCACAAACCAGCTACTGCCCATTAGAACTGCTGCAAATAAAATTTTGTATTTCATGTGTTTAATTTTTAAAATGTATGAATTAATAATTTGATTGCTTAGTGAATATTTTTTGGGCTTTTTTTTACCCGGTATGCACTTATGAGATAGATAAGCAAAGGGAGTACCATAAATTGAATTACCGGCGATATGCCCACATTAATTACCGGAATGAGTGGCATAGAATATTTATACTCCCAGGTACCTAATGATAAATGCCGGAGTTCAGATAAAACGGCACCGGCCCCGCCAATTACAATTAAAAAAATAACCTGCGGCCATTTTGGATGTTGCATCCAGAATATATTTTTAAAAATAAAAGCAAGGGCCAGGTAGAGGAGAAGCACCATTAAAACATCTGCAAGGGAGGCTAAAGCACAAAATGCAATATGCTCCATATCATAAACCGGATTTTTATACAAAGGAAGCTGAATTAATTCCCATGTAAAATTTACCAGGAATGCAAAAACAATTACAGTAAAAATAAATTTATTAAAAGCTTTTTTATCCGTTGCTTTTTTTACTGAAATGAAATAAAGCAAACCCACAACAGACAATACGATAAGTGGAACCAAAAAAATAACCGGTTGTAAATCTTTCATAGCATAGTTATTACAAGGGCTGTTTTAATTATTACTTTCATGTTGCCGCATTTTTTTTCACTTTCTGTATACCTGCATTTATTTCAACAAATTCTCCATTAGCATGCAGGTACTTTATTTTTTCTAATACCAAAAAAAACTCTCTCCTTAATTTCCATATTCATTACCGGGTACGCTGTAAATTGCATGATTGCTACAAGGGCAGACTTGCGAGCCTGATTGTTTTTGCCTGGTTATCTGTCCAGGCAAAAATTAATTTGTTGCCAGCTTTGGTCATTTGAGGAAAGCCGCTTGATCTAGATTCTGAAGATTCTGCCACAATAACGGGTTGCGCTTTTGTTCCATCTGCATGTACTTTAATTGCTTTAATGGTAG
>JAYVGA010000440.1:0-7904 GCA_043772635.1 Chitinophagaceae bacterium | reverse complement strand
CAACTATGCAGTGGTGAGCGCCTGCGCCAGCAGCACTAATGCTATTATTGATGCTTTTGATACCATACGCCTTAATAAAGCAGATATTATTGTTACCGGCGGAAGTGAAGCTGTGATAAGTGCTGCGGGAGTTGGTGGATTTAATGCCATGAAAGCACTAAGCGAAAGAAACAATGATCCTGCTACAGCCAGCCGCCCTTTTGATAAAGACAGAGATGGTTTTGTAATGGGAGAAGGCGCAGGAGTATTAATACTGGAAAGCCTGGAACATGCACTGGAAAGGGGTGCAAAAATTTATTGCGAAATTGCAGGTGGTGGTGCTACTGCAGATGCACACCATATTACAGCTCCTCATCCGGAAGGCCTGGGTGCTAAAAATGTAATGACCGTAGCACTTGCCGATGCAGGCTTACAACCGGAAGATATAGATTACATAAACGTACACGGAACTTCTACGCCATTGGGCGATATTGCAGAAACAAAAGCCATCTTAAGTGTTTTTGGCGAAAATGCCTATAAACTAAACATCAGCTCTACCAAAAGTATGACCGGCCATTGCCTTGGCGCTGCCGGCGCACTGGAAGCATTGGCCTGCATACTTGCTGTTACAAAAAATGTGGTGCCTCCCACCATCAATCATTTTACCGATGATCCCGACCTGGATCCCAAACTTAATTTTACTTTTAATAAAGCACAGTACAGAACGGTAAATGCAGCCTTGAGTAATACTTTTGGTTTTGGTGGTCACAACGCTTCTGTTATTGTAAAAAAATATGTAGCGTAGTTTTTTGTAAACTTTCTATGCGCTTTATTTGGCATCGTTTTCCCGTTCCTGTTTCTGTGGTGTAGTCACTTCTTTGCCTCAAAGATTTATTGAGTTTTTATTTAATGTGTAGATTATATTTCTTTACTTTTCTTTAATCCAAATAGTCTAATTTCGATTAAACATTTTTTATTAAAACTTTGCAATTCTTTAAATCTTTTTTTGATAAGGAGCCACATAAAAAGGACTTCAAAAAGCAGTTAAATAATGTGTTGGGGTTTACTCCCGGCGATGTAAGTTTATACAAAACTGCCCTCAGCCACCGTTCTATACGGGAAGGGGCAGACGAAAACAACGAGCGCCTGGAGTTTCTGGGCGATGCAGTTTTAAGCTCCATTATTGCACATTATCTTTTTAGAAAATATCCCTACAAAGGCGAAGGTTTTTTAACCGAAATGCGCAGCAAAATGGTAAACCGCCAAAAGCTTAATGAGATAGCTTTAAAAATGGGGCTAAAAAAAATCACCTTCTATAACAAGTTTGATAATGCACTTAAAATATCGCAGATATTTGGCAATACTCTTGAAGCCCTTATTGGAGCGGTTTTTTTAGACAAAGGGTACAAAAAAACACAGGTATGGGTAGAAAAATATATTGTGCTGCCTTATTTATTTATAGATGACCTGGAAATGCTGGAAATAAATATAAAAAATAAATTATACGGCTGGGCAAACAAAAATGGCAAGGCCCTGGAGTTTGAAACACTGGATGAAAAAATGGAAAACGGGCGCAGGTTATTTACCATTGGGGCTACCGTAGATGGAGAATTGGTTTCCCAGGCCAAGGGCTACAATAAAAAAGATGCCAGCCAGATAGCGGCGCAACTCGCCGTTGATAAGTTAGGATTATAAAAGGTTCAAGAAATTCAACGTTCAAGGTTCAACGTTGAATTTCTTGAACCTTTGGAACTTCTTAAACCTTTTAAACCTTCCAAAAAATGAATTTCGGAATACTTGGCAGCGGAAGCTGGGGCACAGCACTGGCAAAAATATTAACCGATAATGGACAAACCATTTATTGGTGGAACAGGAGCGGGGCTGCCATACAGCAATTTAAAGCCAGGTCTCACAATCCGCAATACCTGCCTTCTGCAAGATTTAATATCAATCAATTGGTATTAACTACAGATGCTGCAGAAGTAATCAGCAATACAGATACTGTTGTAATTGTTATTCCATCTGCCTATGCCATCAGTGCATTAAGTGGTTTACCCAAAAATATTTTTGAAGGCAAAAAAATAGTGTCTGCCATTAAAGGTATTTTGCCCGAAGAAAATTTATTATTAAATGATTACCTGAAAGCGCATTTTAATGTGAGCCTTGATAATTATTTTGCATTACTTGGCCCCTGCCATGCAGAAGAAGTGGCGCAGGAAAAATTATCTTACCTTACTTTTACCGGCACAGATACAGCAGCAGCAACAGGCATTGCTGCATGTTTTAAAAACCCTTACATCAATACGGTTATAAATAAAGATATTTACGGCGTGCAGTATGCGGCAGTATTAAAAAATATTTATGCCGTGGCTGCAGGTATAGCCCACGGGTTGGATTATGGCGATAATTTTTTGAGTGTACTCATTGCCAACAGTGCCGATGAGATGGCGGGTTTTTTGCGTAAGGCAGGTATTATTAATGCAGAAGTAGGATATATAGAACATAAAAATTCTGCTGCCTCACCACAATTTCATCACAACTATGCGGCTTCTGTGTACCTGGGCGATTTGCTGGTAACCTGCTACTCCCTGCACAGCCGCAACCGCAGTTTTGGAAACATGATTGGCAAAGGATATAGTGTAAAAGCCGCACAGTTAGAAATGAGTATGGTGGCAGAAGGATACTATGCCAGCCAGTGTATGTTTATCATTAATAAAAAAATAATGGCCGATATGCCCATTGCCACTACCGTGTATGATATTTTATGGAATGGGGTAAATGCAAGAGAAGGATTTGAGAGGGTGGAGGAGGAGCTGGTGTAGTACTTTCAAAAAAACAACCCCGCTGCAATCCCATCTGCAAAAAACTTTCCTTCCTTTGTCAATACAAGTTTAGAGTTACGGGTTACGAGTTTTTTATCATTAATATATTTACCGGCATTCATCAAAATAGTTTCTGAAAAATTTCCCCCAAAATCATTTTTAATTTTTTCTATATCTATTCCTTCCATCGTTCTTAATTCAATCATGATAGTTTCATTTAAACGCTGCACGGGTGTAAGCTTTTCTTCTTCAAAAGGAATAATATTTTGTTCAAGCGATTTTATGTAAAGCGCATTGTTGGCAATATTCCAGCGCCGGATATTACTGCCATTGTAAGAATGTGCGGCAGGCCCAAAACCATAATAGGGTTTGCCCTGCCAGTAACTGCTGTTGTGCCTGCTGCGAAAACCAGGTTTGGCAAAATTGCTTATTTCGTATTGCTCATAACCGGCATCTTCCATCATCGTTACAAGAATATTAAACTGTTCTGCCTGCCTTTCTTCATCTATGGGCGCTAACTTTTTTTTGCTGATTAAGGAGTGCAAAACCGTTTTGGGTTCTACCGTTAATGCATAAGCAGATACATGCGGAATATTTTTATTTAAAATAGTGTGTACATTCTTTATAAACTCTTCATTACTCAGCAGGGGAGAACCATAAATAAGATCAACAGAAAAATTTGTAAACCCGGCTGCAATAATATCGTGTATGCTTTGTAAAGATTGGGCTGCAGTGTGTGCCCTGTTCATCCATTTTAATTCTGCTTCGTTAAAAGATTGCACACCCAGGCTTAGCCTGTTAATGCCCATTTGCTGCCACAGCATTAATATATGTTTTGTTATATCATCGGGGTTGGTTTCCAGCGTAATTTCTGCATCTTTAAAAAGGTTAAATTTTTCTTTTACAGTCTGCAAAATTTTATTTAACTCTTCCGGTGCCAATAAACTGGGTGTACCTCCTCCAATGTAAATGGTTTCAATAATATCTGCAGGTATTTTGCCTTGTGCAGTTAAAATAATTTCTTGTTTTAATGCGTTTAATAAAGGTGCTTTTAAAGCAAGTGAAGTTGAGAAATGAAAATTACAATAGCTGCACGCCTGCCTGCAAAATGGAATATGAATATAAATGCCCGCCAAAGATTGTAGATTTACGTTTTAGAAACCATCGTTTGTTAGATGAATAAAAAAGGTTGTAATAATTTAAAAAAATGGCTTACGCTCTGCATGTTGTTTTGCTGCATACCCATATTTGTATGGGCGCAAAAAACAGGCGATAACAAAAGTCCGTTCCAGCTTTATATTCATCATGTGGGCAAAGATAGCGGGTTTGTTATTCCTTCATTAGCATTACAAACCGGCTTTAACAGCCAGGAAGAAGCACTCAGCTATCTTAATAAATTGCCGCAGTTGCTGGCTGGCAGGGGATATCCGGTAGCTTCAGTAGATAGCTCATGGCAGCAGGGCGATACCCTGCATGCCCAATTATATACCGGGCAAAAATATAACTGGGTGCAACTTTCTACAAACAGTATTGATAAGCAGGCGCTGGATGCGGCCGGCTTTACCCAAAAAAATTACAGCAATAAACCTTTAAATATTTTGCAGCTGCAGTTATTGCAGGAGCGGCTGCTGAATTATTATGAAAAGCACGGCTATCCTTTTGCAGCTGTATTTTTAGATAGCATAAATATTGCAGAAGATAAAATGAGCGCTTTACTAAAAGCAGATAAAGGATTGCTGTATCATATAGACAGTATCCGCATGTTTGGAAAAGTAAAGCTGAGCAGTAAATTTTTGCAACGGTATTTTAATATTGCCAATGGCAGCATTTATAATAAAGAAAAATTGCAGCAGGTAGATAAGCGCATGCTGGAGCTGCCTTTTCTTACTCCCGTGCAGCCATCAGATATTACCATGCTGGGCAGCGGATCTGTTTTAAATTTATATGCAGATCCAAAACGTAGCAGCCAGGTAAATTTTTTACTGGGCTTTTTGCCGGCATCTTCGCAAAACGCAAAGCTGCAGCTAACCGGTGATGTAAATCTTGATCTTAAAAATATATTTGGCGGTGCAGAAGAGGTGCTTGTAAAATGGCAACAGCTACAGCCCAAATCTCCCCGTCTCAACCTCGGTTTTACGCAGCCTTATATTTTTAATTCTCCTTTTGGCATTAACTTTTTGTTTGATCTTTTTAAAAAAGACTCCAATTTTTTGCAGATAAATGCCCAGGCCGGAGTGCAGTACAATTTATCTGCAAACCAGTTTGGCAAGCTGTTTATACAATGGCAAAACAATACCCTGTTATCGGGTGCCGTAGATACTAATTATATTAAGCTTCAAAAAGAACTGCCGCCCAATATAGATGTAGGGGCAGTAAATGTGGGTATTAATTACGAATTGGTGGCCACCAATTACCGCTTTAATCCACGTAGCGGAAACGAGATAAACGGAATAACGCTGGTGGGTATAAAAACCATCAGGCAAAATGCAGACATTACTAGTATTAAAGATCCTTTTTTTAATTATGCATCTTTATACGACTCTGTAAATGCTAAAAGTTACCAGCTGCGTTTTAAAATATCAGCGGCTCATTATTTTCCTTTATCTAAAACTGCAACTTTTAAAACCATGATGCATGGCGGGTATTTTACCAGCCCCAATATTTTCAGAAACGAATTGTTCCAGATAGGCGGATATAAATTACTGCGTGGTTTTAACGAAGAAAGTATTTATGCCAGCAGGTACGCAGTGTTTAGTGCAGAGTACAGGTACCTGGTGGGGCTTAATTCTTATCTGTTTGCCTTTACAGACGCAGGCCTGGTAAAAAATAAATACCAGGCAGTAAATGTAAACAACCAGTTTATTGGAGCCGGCATTGGTATTTTGTATGAAACCAAAGCTGGTCTGCTTAATGTAAGTTATGCCTTTGGCAAAAGAAATGATGTAAAGTTTAATATAAGGGAAGCGTCCAAACTTCATTTTGGCTATATTAACTACTTTTAATTATTTTAAATAAATGCCCGTTATTTTTGCAGCCGAAAATATACATCCCGTTTGAAGCAGTTTTATTTATTATTTTTTATACTGGTATTTTTTTATAATGGCAGTTTAGCGCAGCAGGCAGATAGTGTTTTGCAGGCAAAAGACAGCGCAGTACTGAGCATACCGGAACCGGAACTAACCCCGTTGCAAAAACTGCTGACACAAAATAAATATTTAAACAGTAAAACCACTGCGGTATCTCTTGCAGTAAGGCCAAAAAAAACGTTTACTCAAAATGCATTGTTTTATTTATTGGCCACACTTATTTTATTTTTTGGAATAATACGAACAGTATACGAGAGGTATTTTTCTACTTTGTTCAGGGTATTTTTTAATAGCTCCCTTAGGCAAAGCCAGTTAACAGATCAGTTGCTGCAATCTAAATTACCTTCTTTGTTTTTTAATCTTGTTTTTTTAATGGCAAGCGGGGTATATGTTTATTTAATTCTTCAAAGTTTAAGTGCAGGCAGGGATAAGATTAACTGGGTTATGCTGGCATCTTGTGTGGCAGCGTTTTTACTTATTTACCTGTTTAAATATCTTACATTAAAATTTACTGGCTGGGTAACGGGCTATAATGAAGAAGCCAATACGTATATTTTTGTAATATTTTTAATTAATAAGATAATTGGTATATGCCTGTTGCCTGTAATTGTGGTAATGGCTTTTGCCCAGGCGGCTGTTGTAAAAGTGGTTATATTAATTTCTTTTTTATTAATAGGAATTATGATCCTGCTCAGGTTTTTTCGTTCGTATGGGTTGCTGCAGCATAAACTTAAAGTTAGCCGGTTTCATTTTTTATTGTATATTTTTCTGTTAGAAATATTACCCATAATAATCATGTATAAAGCTGTAGAGGTTTTTATAGTTAAAAACCTTTAACTTCGCCTATCATTTGTAAAATAAGTATGACCAAAAACGATGAAAAGGAGGTAACTCCTGCACCTAAAAAAGTTAAAAGAATACTTATTGCACAGCCTAAGCCAGAAAGTGTAAAATCTCCCTATTTTGACCTGGCCATTAAGTATAATTTAAACATAGATTTTTTCCCTTTTATAGTTGTAGAAGGTATTCCCTCCAAAGATTTTCGTAAACAAAAAATTGATATTGCAGCTTTCTCTGCAGTAATTTTTACCAGCCGCAATGCAATTGATCATTTCTTTAGAATATGCGAAGAAATGAAAGTAACCGTATCGCAGGATACCAAATATTTCTGTATAACAGAGGCAGTGGCATTATATCTTCAGAAATTTATTTTGTATAGAAAGCGTAAGGTTTTTTATGGCGCCGATGGTACCAACAAAAGCCTTTTTGATGTAATAAATAAACATAAGGACAACGAAAAGTTTTTATACCCCTGTTCAGAATCTTTTGACAGTGAAATAACCAACTGGCTAAAGCTGCACAATTGCGGTTATGCTACACCGGTACTGTATAAAATTATCAGTAATGATATAAGGGAAGTAATAGCCCGCAATTATGATGTTATATGTTTTTTTACTCCAGGTGGGGTAAAAAGTCTTCTTGAAAATTTTCCTGCGTACGAGCAGAATGGAACTAAGATAGGGGCCTTTGGTGCCAATACTTTTAAGGCTGCAGAAGAAGCCGGCCTTACCCTGGAAATAAAAGCCCCCTTACCGCAAACGCCCAGCATGATAAGTGCCCTGGAAAAATTCCTGCTCTCAACTAGAAAGAAATAATTTTTAAAGGGGCTGTCTTAAAACAAGGGTAATTTACAATTGCCGCCAGGGCAGAAAAAAGTTATAACCTGTTTTTAAATTATCATTTCCCCTGCGGTATATAGCAAGGTTTTGCATTACCGCCCGCCTGCACTAACTGCTCTTAAGACATCCTCTTTTATACTGTACACATTAGTTTAAGATATACAAAAAAATATGAAGCACAGCAATGCATTGATAAATGAAACCAGTCCTTACCTATTGCAGCATGCCCACAACCCGGTGTACTGGTATCCCTGGGGAGAAGAAGCATTAAGCCTTGCAAAACAAAAAGACCTGCCCATACTGGTAAGCATAGGTTACTCAGCCTGCCACTGGTGCCA
>JAYVGA010000439.1:0-2571 GCA_043772635.1 Chitinophagaceae bacterium | reverse complement strand
ATGCAAACTTCTATGCGGTGGCGCAGGTTGCGGGTCATTAAGTCTGAAGAGCCCATAGCCACCACTGCATCTTCACCTGTGCCAAAAATAAAAAGTCTGCTATGCTCAAGGTATTTATCTACAATTCTTTTTATGCTGATATTGGTACTTAGGTTTGTGATGCCCGGTACAAGGCAGCAGATACTGCGTACAATTAAATTTATTTTTACGCCAGCTTCGCTTGCTTTATAAAGCAGGTTGATAAAATAAGGCTCTTCCAGGTTGTTTACTTTTATTCTTATCAGTGCAGGGAATCCTTTTTTTGCTTTCTTAATTTCTGTATTGATTAATTTTTCAAACCCGGATAAAAGATTAAAGGGCGATACCAGCAAATCTTCAAATGGCATAGTATCTTTATTTGAATGGGCCTGTTTGTTTTGCAAAAATTCAAAGAGCCATTCAAGTTCCAGGCATATTTTTTTATTGGCACTCATTAATAAATGGTCGGTATAAAATGAGGCGGTGCTTTCATTAAAATTGCCGGTGCTTATTATTCCATAGCAGGAAATATTTTCTCCCACTTTCTTTTTTACTAATGCTATTTTAGAATGTACTTTTACTGCACTCTCGCTGTATATTAATTTTACGCCGGCATTTTTCATTACCCGGCTCCATTTAATATTATTGGCTTCATCAAACCTGGCTTTAAGTTCAATAATGGCGGTAACTTTTTTACCATTTTTAGCAGCGCTTATTAATGCGTTTACAATGTGCGATTCTGTAGCCACCCGGTAAAGCGAAATGTAAATTTCAGTTACATCTGCATCAACTGCAGCCTGGTTAAAAAAACTTAGCACAGGTATATAGGAATGATAGGGCAGGTGCAGCAAAATATCATTTTGTTCAATGCTTGTAAAAATATCTCCGGCAGAAGGAAACTGTATGGGTGTTTCTTTTTTGTAATGTAAACTTTCATTAAACGAAGGAAAAGTAAACAGGTCGCTGAGATTATGATACCGGCCACCTTCAAACATATCCGATACACTTACTTTAAACATAGCCGCCAAAAAATGCTGAAGATTTGCGGGCATTCCTTTTTCAAATAAAAACCTGGAGGCTGCGCCCCTGTTTCTTTTAGTTAATTGCTTTTCTATTTTATCAAGCAGTTTATCGCTGTAGTCATCGCCCAGCGATACTTCGGCATCCCGGTTAAATTTAATGCTGTAAATGCTTTTAATAACCTGGCCTGCAAAAAGCATCTGCATATTCTGCCTTATAATATCGTCAATAAAAACTACCTGCTTTTTACCATCAACCGATTGAAGGGTATAAAACCGTTTTAGTTTTTTTGATGGAATATTTACTGCTACATGGCTGATGGTATCTTTAGCCTCATCCTGGATGGTTACTACAAAATACAATTCGTTGTTTTCCGGCGTAAAATTATACTCTGTGCCTGCGCCTAAAATTACAGGTTGTATAAAAGATAAAACTTTAGATAAAAATATTTCTTTAATTTCTGCAAAATGTACTTCAGGTAAAGTTTCATTGTAATAAAAAACTACCTGCTCTTGCTTTAAAGCCGGTATGAGTTGCTGCAGTAAAATATTTCCAAACTCATTTTGCTGCTGCTGAATAGTGTGTTGCATTATTTCTGCTATAGCATCTTCGCTCAGCAGCGATTCTTTGCGGATGGTTTTTTTATTTAGTTTAGAAAAAGCTACCACCACCGGGTATCTAACTCTAAAAAACTCATCGAGGTTTGAGGAAAAAATTGCCAGGAATTTTAATCTTTCATACAGTGGTACAGCAGGGTCTTTTGCTTCCTGCAGCACCCTGTGGTTAAATGTAAGCCAACTCAGATCCCGGTTATATAACATGTTTTAAATTAGAAAGGTGAACCAGTAGTATTTGCATGGGCTGCGGCAGGTGGTGGAACATATAAAATAGATGCCAGTGCAAATGCTATTACAGAAACAACAATGCCTATCATAAAAATTGTATAGGCCATCCGGATGAGCCTGTATTTTCTACCCAATACAGTGCCCAGGTGATAGATATCCTGTACCATAGAACTGTATAAATAATCGGCATCTGTCATCATCACTCTCATTGCATCTTCATATTCTTTTAATTGCATTCTGTGAAAATTGCCAAAGAACAACAGGTTTGTTTTTTTATTATTTACATCCTCACTGCTAAAAGTTCCTTCATTTAATTTGGGCCTGGTGGCCAGAATGGCTATAACGATGGTGATAACAGAAGCTGATAAAAATATTAGTGTAGGAATAGTTAAATAAGGGTCGGTCTGTAATTTTCTTAATAAGACAGAAAGGATTACCGAAATAATTATAGCATTTACAGAAATAAGGATATTGGCTTTTGAATCTGCCATTTCGCTCAACTGAATATGATTGCTGGACGTGAGCCTGAGCATAGTTTGCATTCCCTTTGTAGTGCCTGCTTTTTCGGAAATAGTGGTATTATCTACTTCCTCCTTTTTATGATTTTTGTGGGCTTTATCATCGCTTTTCTGTTCGTGTTTGTTTTCAGTTTTATCAGTTAGTTTTTTCATGTTTTTAATTTTAGTTT
>JAYVGA010000438.1:0-11550 GCA_043772635.1 Chitinophagaceae bacterium | reverse complement strand
ACTATCTGCAGCCAGTAAAATTTAGTTTTCAGTAATATTTTTAATAAGCAGCCCTAATCTGATACCCAGTATTTCTATATTTTATAGTTTTTTAATTGCGTTACCATCCTGCTTATAATTCCGGTTGTCTAAAATAAATACGTTAATAAAAGATTTTTTTAAGTAAAAAACCAAAACAAGTTATGAGAAAATTATTTTTTCTACTACTTACCTGTAGCAGTGTAATTGGTGTACAGGCTCAAACTTACACCAGCGGCCTTACTGCAACCGGTTCTGGAGGCGCTACCAATGTAAGGCTGGGCGGGGCTAACCCTTTATTGGTAAATACAACGGTTGATTTAGGAACAAGTTTTACATTTGGATTTAAAAAATCTACAGCCAATTATTTTACTGTTTTAAACAATGGCAATATTGGTATTGGCACAATAACTCCAACTTCGTTACTTCATTTAAAAGCCGGAACAGCAGCAGTAAATACTGCACCGCTAAAATTTACCAGTGGTGTTAATTTAACCACGCCAGAAGCTGGTGTAATGGAATTTAATGGCACCAGTTTATTTTTTACCCCTACTACTTCCAGAAAAGAAATTGGCTTTGCTGATCTTTCAAATATAACCGGATTACTTCCTGCAACACTGGGAGGAACAGGTTTAGCAAGTTTTGCAACGGGTGATATGCTTTATGCTTCTGCGGCAAATGTGTTAGGTAAACGAACTATTGGTACAACAGGCCAGGTGCTTACAGTGGTATCTGGTGTTCCTGCCTGGGCAACACCTGCTGCGGGAACTTCCGGCTGGGCATTAACAGGAAATACTGCCACAGTACCAGGCACCAATTTTATTGGAACATCAGATGCACAGCGTTTAGTTTTTAAAACAAATAATATTGAACAGGCAACTATATTATCAAACGGAAATGTTGGCATAGGAAATACTGCTCCAACATCATTGCTTCATTTAAAAGCCGGAACAGCAGCACTAAATACTGCACCACTAAAATTTACCAGCGGTACTATTTTAACTACGCCGGAAGCTGGAGCAATGGAATTTAATGGCACCAGCTTATTTTTTACCCCTTCTGCATCCAGAAAAGAAATTGCCTTTGCAGACCTGTCTAATATAACAGGTGCATTGCCAACATCAAAGGGGGGAACAGGATTAGCTACTGTGGGAACTAATAACCAGGTGCTTACAATTGTAGCTGGTGTACCTGCATGGGCAACGCCTGCTGCCGGAGCTTCCGGCTGGGGGTTATCGGGTAATGCAGGTACAGTTGCAGGTACAAATTTTATTGGTACAACAGATAATATAGATGTGGTTTTTAAAAGAAATGGGGTAAACAGCGGACTTATTAATTCCAGCAATACGGGTTTTGGTGTAAGCAGTTTAGCTTTAAACACTACAGGCATTAACAATACAGCCACAGGCGCAGGAGCAATGGCTTCAAATACAATTGGATTTGATAATGTAGCAAGCGGTACTGCAGCACTTAATGCAAATACTTCGGGCCATACAAATGTGGCTACCGGTTCAGTAGCACTTTTGTCTAACACAACCGGTATCAGCAATACGGCTATAGGTGCCCAGGCACTTGCTTTTAACCTTACGGGTAATTACAATGTAGGCACAGGCAGAGGCTCACTTTTAAACAACAACAGTGGAAGCGATAATGTGGCAACGGGACTACAATCTCTTTACAACAACAGTACAGGTAGTAACAATGTGGCTTCAGGCAGTTATGCGCTTCATGCAAATACCACAGGCAGTAACAACACGGCAATTGGCTACCGGTCTAATGTTAGTGTGGGTAGTTTAACCAATGCTACAGCCATTGGAAATTATGCATTGGTAAGTCAGAGTAATTCATTAATTCTTGGAAGTATTGCTGGTGTTAATGGCGCAGCTGCAAGTACAACTGTAGGCATAGGCAACAATGCTCCAACCGAAAGACTGGACGTAACAGGAAACCTAAAGTTTTCCGGAGCCTTAATGCCAAATAATGCTGCTGGTACAACCGGGCAGGTATTAACCAGTAATGGTGCCGGTGCTGCTCCCACATGGGGAACACCTGCTGCTGTTGTTTCTGGCTGGGCATTAGCAGGAAATTCAGCCACAGTGCCGGGCACTAATTTTATTGGTACAACAGATGCACAGCGCCTGGTTTTTAAAACAAATAATGTAGAGCAGGCAACTATATTATCTAATGGAAATGTAGGAATAGGAACAGTAACACCTGCAGAAAAATTAGATGTAGCAGGTAATATTTATACCAATGGAAAAGTACTAATTGGTACAAGTGGATTGGCTACCGGTACACACTTATTAGCTGTAAATGGTTCTGCTATTTTTACAAAAGCAGTAGTGCGGTTAACAGGAGTTTGGCCTGACTATGTTTTTAAACCTTCCTATAATTTACCTTCTCTTAATGAAGTTGAAATATTTCTGCAAAAACACAACCACCTCCCCGATGTACCCTCTGCTGCCGAGGTAGAAAAAAATGGAATTGATCTTGGAGATAACCAGGCCATTTTATTAAAAAAAATAGAAGAGCTCACTTTATATATGATTGAGTTGAATAAAAAAGTAGAAATAATTAGCAAAGAAAACGAACTGCTTCAAAAAAAAGTAAACAGCAACAACAAATAATTTTTTAAAAGGCCTTGATGCAATTTATAAAAACAGTAAGCTGCCTGATGATTTTACACGCATGTGTACAATACGTGTATGCACAGCCGGCTGTTTCTGCTAATGCAAAACTACTGTTTAATATCACCAAATTTGTACAAACCGATTCGGGTTTAATCATTCATCATTTTAACAAAGCGGCCTGCAAAAATTCATTTTTTACAAACGAATTTATTCCCGCTTATGTTCCGGCACCTTCAACACATGTCGCAGTAAAAATTACAGAACTACCCAGGCCCCGCTTTATGATTATTCATGGTAATATATCTTATGATTTTTTTTACCGCTCTAAAACAGATACACCATTTACGCAGCAAAACCTGCAGCAGCATACAGAAAGGGTATGGCTTGATGTTTTAATTAAAGAAAAATATCCTTTTAGAGTGGGGTTTACTGCAAGGCAAAGCAATGCTCCTTTTTTAAGAGATTTATTTAATACAAATCTCCATTTTGACAAATTGAATTTTAATAAAAATATAAAGCAGGAATTGATTACTAAACTAACAGATAAGCAATGGCAAAATCCTGATTTAAAAATGATAGATGCCGCTCTGGAAGAACAAAAAAAGCGCTATGAGAATGTAAAAAACTTTGTGAGCGGCCCTGCTGTTTTGCAACGCATAATTGAAGAAAGAGAAAGACTTTTTTACAGCAAACAAAAACCTGCAGTAAATACAAAACCAGACTCTTTAAAATCTATGCTGGTAAAGCAGCAGATTAAATTAAAAAATGGCGGATCTTTTAGTTTTGAAAAAGATTCTATTATAAACGATCAAACCGTTGCTGAAAAGCCAAAGGCAGATTCTTCTTTTATTAAAATGTTTGAAAGTAAAAAAGAAGAATTGGTTAAGCTGGAAAAATCGGTGGCCAGGTTACAACAGCAATCAGACAGTATTAAAAACAATATCACAAAAAATATTTTAAAAGCCAGGCAGGCTGTTTATAAAGCGGCTAACCCAAAAGAGCTGGAAAATGTAGCAAGACAAAATGGAATAGGGGAGCAAAAAAAAGAAAAGCTACAATCTTTTCTTTCTGATGTAAAGCAACTGAGTGTGGGCAGAAGCCTGGTAGATTATACAGAACTCACGGCAAAAAATATTATGCTTACCGGTGTAAATGTAGAATATAATCCTTCGTGGTACGCAGCATTTGCAGCCGGTAAAATTGATTATGGTTTCCGGGATTTTTTTGGAAGAGGGATAAAACAAAAAAATCAATACCTGGTGTTAGGGCGCCTGGGATGGGGTGATATAAATAAACGCTCTGTAATTATCACCTTGTTTAAGGGAAGAAAAAACAATTATCCCGGCTTGCTTGCTTCTGACAGTAACAGCAATTCATCCCAACTTTTTGGGTATGCTGTAGAAACCAGCATAAAAAGAAATGAACATACTTTTTTTAGTGCAGAGATAGCTAAATCCACAAAAAACAGTTTATATAATTCGTTGCAAGGGGCAGATAGTAACAAAAATAATTTGTTTAAATACAGCGACAATTCTAATATGGGTTTTAACCTTAAAGGGCAAACACTAATACCGGCAACAGGTACCCGCCTGAGTGGGTTTTTTAGAAAAACAGGAGAGCAGTTTCAATCTTTTAGTTTGTTTACTTATAACACTAACCAGCAGGCATGGCAGCTAAGGGCAGATCAATCTTTTCTTAAACAAAAAATTAAGGTAACTGCTATGTTGCGGCAAAATGATTTTACCAATCCACTTACCAATAAAACATTTAAAACCAGTACTGTTTTTAAAACGCTGCAATTAAATATCAGGGTTCCTCATTGGCCTGTTGTAAGTGCAGGGTATTATCCCGGAAGCCAGTTTTATATTGTAGATAACAGAACTGTACGGGAAAATGCCTACTACATTTTAAATGGTTCTGTTTTGCATGCATACCGGTTTAAAGATTTTGCTATGAACAGTTCATTTATTTACAACAGGTATTTTAATAAAGCCACCGATTCTGGTTTTGTGTTTTACAAAGGGTCCAATTATATTTTAGCTCAGTCTGTTTTGCTAAACAAGCTGCAGATGCAGGGCAGCTATAGTTATAACAAACAAACAGAATTACAATATTATACGCTTGATGCTAATGGAGATTATGAGCTGCATAAATTTTTACGTTTAGGTGCAGGGGTTAAATACAACCGGGTCAAGAGCGGCCAGGGTTACTGGGGCCAGGCTTTAAGGTTAAGTGCTGATTTTAAAAAGTTAGGCGGCATACAATTGCATTACGAAAAATCATATTTACCAACTATACAGCAAACCCTGTATCCTGTAGAAATAGGTAGGGTAAGCTGGTATAAAATTTTTTAGAATGAAATCAAAAATATTGTTGGCAATAATTTTTTGCGTTCCGTTTTTTTTAAAGGCGCAAATAAACTTAACAGCGCAATTGCCCGGCGATGGCATGCTTTTAAAAGATCAGTTATGGAATATGATCATAACCAATAACAGCAATGATATGGTAACGCTGAAACTGCAGCTGGATGTACGGGATGTTTTGCTGGGGCAGTCTGTTATTAATGCTGTAAGTGAAAAAATTATTGTGGGCAAAGGCATTAATATTATCAGCATAAAAGATGTACAACCCATTATGTATAATTACATGGAAACGTCTTTTTCCGGCAATTATTTACCCTGCGGCAGTTACCTTATAAATTATCATCTTGTACAGGAAACTACTAAAGGAGATGTGCCGGTAGCCGATGATGTGATACCAATAAATATAACGCCATTAAGTCCTCCGCTGTTAACAACGCCTGCAGATAAATCAATTATCGAAGAATGGTATCCTCAATTTACATGGGTGCCACCTGCTCCAATGCAAATGTTTAATCCGCTGGAGTATGATATAAACGTAGTGGTTATTGAAGAGGGTCAAAAGGCAAAAGAAGCATTAGAATTTAATAAGCCTGTTTATTTTAATACAAATATTCAAAACCCTTCTCAAAAAATGCCCACTTCTTTTGAGCAGCTGCAAAAAGGAAAAAGCTATGCCTGGCAGGTAGTAGCCAGGAGCGGTTTTAGTTGTGCTGCAGTATCAGAAGTGTGGGAGTTTAGCATAAACTCCGCTCCAAAAAATAATTTAATAGTAGAGCAAACAGCCTTTATCAAAATGAAAAAAGATAATCCCGATAAAGGCATTGCTCCTAATGGTATTTTAAAAGCATCGTACATAAATGAAACTACAGAAACCACCGCTACGGTACAGATAACAGACCTGGGTAGCCAGCAAAAAAATATACGTGAGTTTACAATAAAACTGCAGCCCGGCGAAAACCTGGTACAGTACGATTTAAAAAAACTGCTAACCCTGCAGCCAGGCCATGTGTATGAAGCACAAATAATAAACAGCAGAAAAGAAAGATGGGTAATGCAGTTTGAATTTTTTGAATACAGCGAACAAAAAACTGGCAACAATAAATAACCTTACTATTTTAAGATAAACCGGAATAAATATTTTTATATGCTCAACATTTTATCTCTAAAGTATCAAAAGAAGATAGCACTTGTTTTTTTATCATTGTTTTTCATTTCTGGTATGAGTTCACTAAGGGCGCAATCTTCCTATACTTATGTTGCACCTTCATCTTATCATTCTTTACATAGTAAAATCAGTTTGGCATATTATAAAGCAAACGGTTTTTGGAATAATGCTCCAGAAAATAAAAACAGCGCATACCTGGAGGAATCAGAAAAACATGCAGCAGGCAAAACTGCCAACCCACTTTCAATTGCTGTAAATAATAATAGTGCTTTTTTAGCCAGCAACGGCGTAACAAAAAAAATAAAATCAGGCCAGGGTAATTTTTCTAACAGGCAAGAATTTGGTGGCCCGGGCCAGCCGGAGATGAGTGCTTTTAAACCGGTAGGTGCAGATAATATGGCCGATCCTTTTTCTGGTGATTTTTCTTACAATATTCCATTGTTGGATATAGGAGGTTATCCGGTAAATATGTTTTACAACAGTGGTATAACTATGGACCAGGAAGCTAGCTGGCTGGGCCTTGGCTGGAATATAAATCCCGGAACGATAATGAGAAATATGCGTGGCGTACCCGATGATTTTAACGGTTCCGATAAAATTATAAAAAGGCAAAGTATAAGGCCCGATAAAACATGGGGCGTATCTGCAGGGGCGGGTTTAAAGTTTGCCGGGTATCCTATAGGAATCGGCATTGATGTAAATGCAGGACTTTCTTTTAATAATAAATTAGGTGTTGCGCTCGAAGCTGGCATACATCCATCATTGAGTATATCGGCAAAAGCAGGTTCGGAAAAAACAGCAGCACTTTCATTTGGAGCCAACTTAAGTGCAAATTCCAGAAACGGTGCATCCCTTACGCCATCTGTAAGTGTAAGCCTTACAAAATCTGATGCCACAAGCGGAAGCAGCCGGACAGGTTCATTGGGACTGAGTTATACGCAAACTTCCCGAACTGGTATTACAGGCCTGCATTTAGATGCCAGTCTAAGTAAATCAAAATCAATTGGTGTAACAGACGCATCAAAATTTTATAAACTAACCAGTGTTTCTGGCACAGAAGCAGCCCTCAGTTCCAGTATTTCATTTGCTTATCCTACCGTAGTACCTTCTATAAAAAATATTTTTACCCGCCGCAGTTATAATCTTTCTTTTTCTGTAGGTGGAGAAATTTATGGTTTAAATGGGCATGGAAGGTTAGCAGGTTTTTATACCGAAAACAGGATTGATGAAGCAGACCAGGTAACAACGCATCCTGCTTATGGAATGTTGAATTATGAAAAAGCAAATGATAATCCTAACGCCATGCTGGATTTTAACCGGGCTAACGATGGGGTGTATACGCCAAATTCTCCTGCAATTGCAATGCCTGTTTATACTTACGATGTGTTTAGCATAAACGGAGAAGGCACCGGCGGTTCGTTTAGGGCTACCCGAAATGATTTGGGGTATATGAGAGATGCATATGTAAAAACAAGAGATGATGCAGGAAGCCTGGGGCTTGATCTGGGTTTTGGTAATACCATTCATGGGGGTGCAGAATTTAGTTATGCGCACACTCCTTCAGAAGCAGGCGGTTGGAATATAAATAACCTGGCAAAAAATGTTTTTAAGTTTAAAGAAAATGATACTTCTTACCAGGCAGCTTATTTTAAAAATCCGGGAGAAAAAACAATACCCGATGAAAATTATCAAAATGAAATTGGCGGCGAAAATTTAGTACGGCTTAAAATGTCAAACTCCCGGAGTGGCACACCCATGTTGTTGCCCACACTGGTTAAATATGATGCGGGTAAAAATTTCATTGGAGAAAAAATATTAACCCCAACTTCTGTTATTAAACCCGGCAGGGATAAACGTACCCAGGTAATTAGTTTTTTAAATGCAGAAGAAGCTGCAAGGGTAGGGTTTGATAAAAAAATATATTCTTATGATACCAGCAGTACAAAAATTATTTTTGGTGCCGCTTGTAACAAAACAGGCATTACATCATACGACCGTTACGTGCAGGGTACGTCTTTATTAAGTGAAAAAAAAGCACATCATATTTCTGAAATTGATGTACTGGGCACTGATGGAAGAAAATATGTGTATGGCATACCCGTGTATAACACCAAACAGCTGGATGTAAGTTTTAGTATTGGAAACGGAAACAATACAACAGGAAAGAGCAGTTATGATCCGGGTATAGATGATAGTGTAAATAACCGCCAGGGAAGAGACTGGTTTATGAACCAGGAAGAAATGCCTGCGTACACCCATTCTTTTTTACTTACTGCACTGGTATCTCCCAATTATGTAGATGTAACATTGGATGGCATTACAGAAGATGATATGGGTGATGCTATAAAATTTAATTATTCAAAATTTAACCAGGGATACCAGTGGCGTACTCCTGCAGAAAATAATAAAGCATCTTACAGCGAAGGTTTAAAAACAGACAACAAAGATGATAAAGCACATTACGTTTATGGCGAAAGAGAAATGTGGCATTTGTACTCTGTAGAATCTAAAAATATGGTAGCTCGCTTTTATGTAAAAAATGACCGCATGGACAGTAAGCAGGTGCTGGGACAAAGCGGTGGTTTGGATAATACCTGGGGTATGCAGCGCCTTGATAAAATTTGTCTTTATTCTAAGGGCGATTTAATGAAATTGGGCGATAAAGCAAAGCCAATTAAAACGGTTAAATTTTTTCAGAGTTATAAACTTTGCAGAAATATGAACGGCACCGGCAGCACTATTGGTACCAACGGTAAGCTAACATTAGATAGTGTATGGATAAGTTATAATGGAACCGGCAAAAAAGCTAAAAGCAAATATGTTTTTTATTATCCTGCAGATAAAAATCCTGATTATGAATATAATGGTAATGATAAATGGGGCAATTATAAACCGGCAGATAATGCATCAAACAATAATCCTGGTGGCCTGAGCAATGCAGATTATCCTTACAGTGTTCAGGATAAAACCAAGGCTGATAAATATGCAGCAGCCTGGGTAATGAATAAAGTTTTATTACCATCTGGTGGAGTGATTAATGTAGATTTTGAATCAGACGATTATGGATACGTGCAGGATAAAAAAGCTGCAAACATGTTTGGTATAAAAGGTTTTGGCGATAAAAACAATCCATCCGCAGCAGAGCAATCAAATCCATTTTTATATTCTCCCCGTGGCGGTACAGAATATGATTATGTATACGTGCAACTCACTTATCCTGTAACATCATTAATTATTGCAGAACAGCAGCGGGAACTAAAGGCCAGGTATTTTGAAAATGCTAACCAGCTTTACATGAAGCTTGCTGTTAAAATGCCTCCAACACCAGGCCTGCCCGGAAGCGAAATGATACCGGTGTATGCAGATATAGAAAGCTTTGGTATTGTGCCTGGCACAGGCGGGGCTGTAGCCTATGTAAAAATAAAAAAAGTAGAAGGTGGCAGCAACTCCATGGTGCAGCAGGCATTGCAATTTATTAAACAGCAACTGCCGGGTAAAGCTTACCCCGGCTACGATGTAAAAGATGAGTCTACAGCCAAAGCTGTTGTGCTGGCGCTTGCAGGAATGATTACTTCTGTGGCAGCTTTAAAAATGGGCGAAGATGCGGTATTAAAGCAAGCTAATAAATGCCGTGAAGTAGAAACGGATAAATCTTTTATAAAGCTTACCAATCCTTACTTAACAAAATATGGCGGAGGGTTAAGGGTAAAAAAAGTAACCATCAGCGATAACTGGAACAAAATGACCAGTCAGTATGATGCCAGTTACGGACAGGAATATAAATACACTACACAGGAACTTATCAATGGACAATTAACTACCATAAGCAGTGGAGTAGCATCATGGGAACCATCCATGGGCTCTGATGAAAATCCGCATAAAGAAATAATGCGCTACATGAACCACAACAAAGGAGGCCCTTACGATTTTGGCGCTATAGAAACCCCTCTTGGAGAAATGTTTTATCCATCGCCAATGGTAGGTTACAGCAGGGTAGAAGTACTATCTATTCACCGGGACACCGTTAAAAATTTACCTACCCGCCAGGTAACCGAATTTTTTACAACAAAAGATTTTCCCTTTCGCTCCAGTTGCACACAGCTTAGCGATCCTGAAGCCAATGTAAAATATGAGCCCTCTGCCATTAAGCAATTGCTAAAGCTGGATATGAAAAAAGCCATCACACAATCGCAGGGTTTTTTAGTAGATATGAATGATATGAATGGAAAGGTAAGAATACAGGCAACCTATGCAGCACTTGATTCTGTAAATGCAGTTTCTTACACAGAAAATTTTTACAACGTAAAAAAAGCTACGGATAAAACTTATAAATTTAACCACATTTTTCCTACCATTGGCAAAGCAGACGGTGTTGTAAATAATAATACTTTAATTGGCAGGGATATTGAATTAATGGCCGATTTCAGGCAGCATAAAACAGAAACCATCACTACAAATATTAGTGTAAACTTCGACTTTTTCTTTCTTGGAATTTTCCCAATACCCCTCACTAATTTATTGCAGCCCGTGGTTTATGAAGGCACCACATACCGCTCTGCTTCTCTCTTAAAAATTGTAAACCATTACGGCATGCTGGATAGTGTAGTAGTAATAGATAAAGGAAGTATGGTGAGCACAAAAAATATACTGTACGATGCAGAAACCGGTAACCCCTTACTCACCCGTACCAATAACGAACACAATAAACCTGTATATAATTTTAGTTACCCGGCTCATTGGGCTTACAGTGGTATGGGGCCTGCGTATAAAAATATTGATGCGATTTACAAGGGCCTCACTTTCAGGCATGGTAAGTTGGAAAATGCAATTGATATGAGCATTTTTGAAAGTGGCGATGAAATATATATTATCGGAAAAAATAACAGGGGACCGCTTAAAACGCAACCCTGCGATGGGCCCCTGCCTGGCTTTCTGATAAAAAATAATGAAAATAAAATATGGGCTGTAAATACCGGTAAAGTTGGGTCGGCAACTCCTCAAATGGTTTTTATGGATAAAGACGGTAATCCTTATACAGCAACTAATGTAAGCATGCGGATTGTAAGAAGCGGGCATCGCAATATGCTCGATCAGACAGTGGGTAGTATTACCAGCTTGCAAAGCCCATTGAATATTGCTACAGGCCTGTTAGAATTTAAAGATGCAACCAGTATCATACAAACAAGTGCTGCTACTTTTAAAGATCACTGGAGGGTAGATAATTCTTTTTACCAAAAAGACAGTATTATGACTGTAGTAACGCAGGCTGATATTTTGCGTGCAACAGTGTATGGAGTTAATGTAAATACTTTACAACGTAAACAAAGAGGAGGTAGCTCTGATCAATATATTACAATGTCTGATAAGGCTTTTG
>JAYVGA010000437.1:0-3921 GCA_043772635.1 Chitinophagaceae bacterium | reverse complement strand
ACTGCCTTAATACCTTAATTATCTTTTATGAAATTATTTTTACGTCCCGCATTTTTCATGGCCTGCTTTATATTTTTTTTAAGCATAGCAGTAAAAGCGCAAACGCCTGTTGTAAACTTATTTACACAGCAAAAAAAAATGCCTGATCAATTAAGCAGGTATGTGGCCAAAGGGGCTGTGTACAGCATTAATGAAACTGCAATAGAGCAGTTGTTCCTTACAAAACCACTAGCCCTGGTTCTGCAGTTTACCTTTGAAAATAAAGAATGGCTGATTGAATTAAAAGAGAGTGAGTTATTTTCTAAAAGCTTTTTTGTAAGCACATCTGCAAACAGCGCATTTGTTTATGATAAAAATGAAATACTGCATTACAAAGGAAAAATAAAAGGAAGTAAAAACTCTTTTGCCGCCATAAGTATTTTACACCACGAATTAATAGCAGTACTGGCAGATGAAAGCGGTAATATCAATATTGGAGCATTGAGCAGTACAACAACAAATGCAGCACAGGAACATATTATTTACAGGGAAGCTGATCTTATAGCAAAACAACCTTTTGAATGCGGCACTGCAGGTTTACCATTATCCGGCAAAAATCCTTTACCACAATTTGCATCACCCGTTTCTGCCAGTGCCGTTATAAATACAGAACCGGTAGATGTTTATTTTGAAGCCGATTACAGTTGTTATGCAAACAACGGCTCCAATATTACCAACACTGTAAACTGGGCTACGGCACTGTTTAATGTGGTAACAACTTTGTACGAAAATGATAGTGTATATACCCGCATGAGTGGTATTAAAGTTTGGAATACTCCCGATCCGTACACATCGCTTACTACAACATCGTCTGTATTGTACGCATTTTCATCCAATATGAGTGCTGGTTTTGCCGGAGACCTGGCACACCTTATTTCGCAGAGAGGTCTTGGTGGAGGCATTGCCTGGCTGAATGTATTATGTAACAATAATTATTACCGTACAGGAGTTAGTGCCAATCTTTCTAATTCCTTTAACCAGTTGCCAGCTTACTCCTGGAGCACCATGGTAATAACTCATGAGATGGGGCACAACATTGCATCCAATCATACACAATGGTGTGGCTGGCCAGGCGGTGCAATTGATAATTGCTATGCTGTGGAAGGTACTTGTCCACCGGGACCTGCCCCAACAAACGGTGGTACCATAATGAGTTATTGTCATCTCTCTATAGGCATTAACCTGGCAAATGGTTTTGGCCCTTTACCGGGTGCCGCCATAAGAAATGCGGTGCGAACAAGCAGCTGTATTTATCCCCGTATATCTTTCAGCAAAAACTTTGAAACAGTTACAGAAGAAAATGCAGATATAGATAATAATTGCCTGGATTATACCTTAATTAATTTAAAACTAAAAGTAAATTACACTCCCCTGCAACCTGCTGTAATTTCTCTTACTGCCGCCAATGTGGCTTCGCCGGGTTTAGAAATAGGTTCCAATAAAGATGTAGAAATATCTCCCATGAGTTTTACACTCACCGATACTACCCCTCAAATCATTCAGCTTAAAGTGTATAATGATGGGGTAATAGAAAATAAAGAAACGCTTAAAATAGATTATACTGTTGCGCCTAACGGAACCAATGCAGTAAAAGCAGCGGGTACTTATCAACTGGATATTTTAAGTCTTGATCACCGGCCCGATTCCAGCGTAAACCAATTATTATATTACGAACCATTTGATGGCATCAGCAGCGGCCTGGGGCCATGGACACAAACTGTGTTATATGGTGCAGCATCTCCCAACAGGTGGGTAATAGGTAATGCAGCAGATGCACAATTTCCTACTACTGCAGCATATGTTTCTAACAACGGCAGCAGCGCAGGTTATGCCGGAAGCAGCGTTGCAGATTCTTCTATAATAAGATTAGAATCGCCCAGCATTAATGCCTTTGGTTTTATTAATCTGCAGCTTGGTTATTTGTATAAATGTAGTGGAGAGGGAGCCATAAGCCAGGGCGCACAGGGCGAAACCGGAAATGATTATGGCAGGGTTTACTACTCTGTAAATAATGGTGCAAACTGGACTTTATTAAAGGATAATATTTTTGGAAGAAATTTTGAAAACATTGAGAATATAATTTTACCGGCAGCTGCCAATAACAGCACTGCATTAAAAATTGCTTTTGAGTGGCTGAACAACAGTTCTGTAGTAAACAATCCCGGGTTTATTATAGACAGTATTATGATAAAGGGAACAGGCAGCAGTGCTGTACAAACAAATGCACATGCAGGCAATACAGATGAAGGATATCTTGGGCCCAACCAAACCCTGCATTTTTATAACCCCGCTACACAAAATATTATGGCCAGCATTACCAATAAAAGCAGTCATGATTTTGGATGTACAAAACTGGAAATAATAAGAACAGGAAACAGCGCAGCCATTGCATGGGGAGATTACGCTGCACAAAAACTAACGGATAAATCTTACAGGGTAACGGCCACCAACAACAATGCAGGTGCTCCCTACGAAATAAGTTTATACTATACAGGCGCAGAAATAAATGGCTGGATAAATGCTACAGGAAATGCAGCAACAGAAATGGCTATTGTAAAAACATCTGCAGATATTACACAAACACCGCCGGCTGCTGCAGCCACCTTCAGCAATTACAACAGCATAAATAATTATGGCATTGCAGGCAGTAAAATAATTACTGCAAAATTTAATGGCTTTTCTACTTTTAGTATTGGCAAAGCAGGCATAACAGCTTTGTGCCCTGGCATTACCCAGCAATTGCCGGCCAATGAAACAGGCTTATCTTACCAATGGCAGGTAAATACCGGCAGCAGCTACACCAGCCTTGCAAACAATGCGCAGTATAGTGGTGTAGCCACTGCTTCACTTTCTATTATTAATGCACCCAGCCTGTGGTATGGTTATAAATACAGGTGTATGATAACCGATGCACAGGGTACGCACAGCAGTATGGAATACCTTTTAAAATTTGCGCTTAACTGGATGGGTACAAACAATAATGCCTGGGAAAATTTGGCCAACTGGGGTTGTGCAAGTTTACCGGATGCCAATACAGATGTATTTATAAAACCCGGTGCAGGATTTTACCCCGTGGTAAACAGCAATACCAGCGTAAGAAGTTTAACCCTGCAAACAGGTGCTGCAGTTAATGTAAAAAACGGGGTGCAGCTAACTATTTTAAAGTAGGATAGCTAATAAAAAACCCACATGTATGTGAGGCATGGTGTGTGCTGAATCACAGATTATTTTATGGCTTATAATTCTTTATATAATTTAATAAAGATTTATAATTTAGCAGAGTTTTATTTGCGCTGCTCCAAACCTGTTGCGCATTTTTTGGTAATGAATTAAAAAGAATGGATGGCTAAAATAGATGATGAATTTTATAGTGCATATTAGCTTGATATAAATGTTGGGCGTCATAATGCCGAAACTCTCTAAACTTCAAACCAAGACATTAAAAATATGGCAAATCCTAAAGACATTTTAGTTATAACAACATCATCAGCAGACGGAATAAAAATTAAGAAATATTTAAAACCAGTATCTGCACATATTGTAGCGGGTACAAACTTATTTAGCGATTTCTTTGGTGGCTTGACTGATGTTTTTGGTGGCCGTTCTCAATCTTATCAAAAACAATTGACCTCACTTTATAACGAAGCAATTGAAAGAATTAAAATTGCAGCATATGAATTAGGAGCAAATTGTATAATCGGACTTAGCATAGATATGGATGAAATTTCAGGAAAAGGCAAATCTATGTTTATGCTTACAGCAATTGGTACAGCCGTTGTTCTTGAAAAAGAAGTTATTGAAAAAAGTTCTCTTCCAAGCGCTAAAGAAAAGTTCGAAAATGTTGGCGTGGACAGAATAAATATTTTAAGACAAAAAAAAGAT
>JAYVGA010000436.1:0-10015 GCA_043772635.1 Chitinophagaceae bacterium | reverse complement strand
AAATTTTATAGAAGAAGGAGCAGGTTTATCTCATTTTAAATTTAGTTTCATTATTAAATCTTCCTGCTCCTCTTTTCCCATCATAAAGGAATGTGTTCCTATTGATATAAAATGATGTCTTTGGTAAAATAAAATAGCTTTTTCATTTTTTGTCCAAACACCCAGCCATACATAATCCATTTTATTTTCTAAAGCTATTTCAATTGCTTTGCCCATTAATGCCTGCCCGATTTTTTTACCCTGGTATTCCTTTAGTACATAAATTCTTTCAAGTTCCATACCGTTTGGGTGTTTCAATTCTGTTTGTGCAATTCCAAAATTTACTTTTAAATATCCTGCTGTTACATCGTTGTACTTTGCAAAGTAAAACTTTGAATTTGGGTCATAAATTTCGCTAAGGAGTTGTTGTTCTGAAAATGCTTTATCAAGATAAGTCTTTATATTTTCCGGAGTATTAGCCCTGGCAAAAGTGTCATAAAAACACGTCCTGCTTATTTCCTGTAATTCTTTAGCATCACTGGAAGTAAGGCTATGAAATGTAATTTTTTTCCCCGTCATAATTTTGTTTATGTGTGAGTTGTATTTCATTCATCTGTGCACACTAATGCACAACTACCGTTGTTCCCTTTGCATTATATTTTTTATTATCCAGGCCGGTTCCTTCCAGTATCCAAACCACCGTTTCCATTTGCAGCGGTACGCCTTTAAAGCTGCCATCCCAGCCGTTTTGTATGTTATTGGTTTGGTAAATGAGCTGCCCCCAGCGGTTAAATATTTTAAAAAAAGCCAGTTCCTTAATGCCTATCATAAAGGGGCGCAAAATATCATTTGTACCATCGCTGTTGGGCGTAAAAGTATTGGGTACATAAATAACGATATCCTTATTAATTTTTACCAGCTGGGTATCCACGGTAATGCAGCCCGAAATTGTTTTTAGTGTAATGGTATACAATTGTTCGGCAGATGAAATAAATACCGGGTTGTAACTTGCAGCATTATCCAGGCTTACCGCCGGCTGCCACAATACATCATTGCCAATAGATCTTGCATGCAGGCTTAATGGTAAATTAACTACCGAATATTTTAAGGCATATCTTTCTGCACTTGCCGGTTTATCTACGGCAATATTTTTTTCCATTGTGTTTAAAGGAAGAGGGCATTGTGCAGAACTTACAGATAATTTAACCCGGTAATTTCCGGCAGCAGTATAAATAATGGCTGGTGGATTGCGTAGGGTAGAAGTTTGTCCATTGCCCAAATCCCATAAATAATTTACTGTGGTATTGGCAGGCTCTATGGTTTTATTTACAGGCAGAGAGGGCAGGTTTACACAAATGGGTGCTGCACTAAAATCGGCCACAACATTTGGGTACACAGTAATGGTAATGCTGCTGCTGTCGGCGCATACAGCGTTACTGTTTACAATCATTGTTACCCGGTAGGTTCCCGGCAGTGGGTAACTGTAAGTAATATTTCTTGTACTAAAAATGCTGCCATCGCCCATTATCCATTTATAAGCCATGGCACCAACAGCATTGCTGCTGTTATTGGTAAAAATAAATTTATTGTTCAGCTGGCATTGATTGCTGCTGTTAATACTGATGCCTGCAACAGGTACAGATGAAATATTTACCTGCTGTACCAGGGTAGGTAAAATGCAACCTGCATTATTAAAAACTACCGCATGATAACTACCTGTTTGGGTAACCCTGTAAACGGTTTGGGTGGCACCGGCAATGGCAATATTATTTTTATACCACTGTATGCTGTCGGCTGGCAGTACTTTTAAAACAGTGCTGTCGCCACTACCCACACACCACGAAAGTTTACCTTGCATCTGTATGTTATCATCCAGCTTTGAAGCTTTTACTTCTACCGTATCTATACTCTTGCATCCGCCACCGCTATGGGTTATAGACAAAATATAAGTAGTGTTTACCGCAGGGTTGCATTGCGGATTTGAAATGTTTGCATTGTTTAAACCAGTAGCCGGGCTCCAGCTATATTCCCATCCGGCTTTTGGTGGCGAGCCTAACTGTACAGCATTGCTATTGCAGGAAACCGTATCGGGGCCTGCGTTTGCATTATAGTTTAATGTATTGGTAAGATCGGTATACAAAGTATCCAGGCAGCCGTAACCGTTATAAGGTGTCAACACCACAGCTACGGTAGTGCCGCTTGCCGGAGGTGGATTGAAGGTAAGTATTTGCTCTTTGCCCAGCACTTGTGTAAATGCACTATTGTACCAGGTATAATTTTGATAACCATAAGGAGCCGTTACAAAAACTACAGCATCGTCCGGGCAAAATTCTGCACCTGTAAATTTATCATTGCATTCTGTATTTACATCAATATAGGCATAACCAAAATGCCGGCGAAAAGTACAATCAGCTGTTTTAAAAAACAGCCGGATATTTTTTCCTGCAAGGCCATCTAAATTTATGGAAACAGCCGTCCATTTTTTAAACCATACCGGCGTGTCCCCGCCGGGATTATCAGACAATTCAAAACCAGGCAGGATAGTACCACTTGCAAAAAAAGTAAAGGAAGAGCAATCTATCATGGTGCCATCCGACATATTCATGATTTCAATTTCCAGCCTGGGTTGTTCGCTGGGTTGATGGCCGGGATCCTGGAACACCACTGCATAATGGTAAATAAGGTTGTAAACATTTGCACTGGCCGGAATGGTAAAATCATAAGATACAGCTTCGGCTTGTGTGCCGGCCTGGCTGTTTCCCAGGCGTATAGAATGGCCGCTTCCGTTGGGGCAGTTAATTGGGAAACCACCAAATTCATCCACTCCATCGCCTGGGTAGGAAGCGTACATGGTATGCTGGTTACTTACAGGGCCGCCGCTGTAATTAAACGTAATTACATTTTGGCCTCCCTCGCTGCGGGTAGTGCCGGTATAACAGGTCCAGCCCGAAAAATCTCCGGTTTCAAAATCTATATTAGCCGGGCAGTTTTGCGCATTTAAAAAAAGAGGGAAGCCACATAAAAATGTACCTGAGGTAAAAAGAATAAATATGGTTTTAAATGCCCGCATCTTTTTTTAGCAGTATGGTAATATATAGTTCCCGCATTTTTTAAGGAAACTAAAGTTAATGTAAATATTGCAGGAGGTTTTATTGTAATACGGCTTTTTTTATAATACTGTTGCCGGTGAAGGGCTTTTATTTTTAACTCCTTAGAAGCTGACTAAAAATGATTGTAAATGCAACAATAAATTATACGCCATAAATAAATAGCGGTAATAATTACAACTAAATCTGGGTATTTAATCCTGATAAATAATTCAGCTTTTATTTAATCCTCAAACCAAAATTTGGATTTAATTACTATTCACTCTATCTTGATACTCCTTCCATTATTCTACCTGCAGTAATAAAATTATAAACCTTTTAAATTCAGCAATCATGAAAATTTTTCTTTTGTTATGTCTTATAACAGGCATCATTTTTCCTTCGCTGGCACAATATAATTATCCACCAAGCAAAACAGTAGATAGCAGCGATACTTATTTTGGAACAACTTATACAGATCCATACCGGTGGATGGAAAATAACAAAGAACCCGAAGCAGAAACATGGTTTAAACAGCAGGCAGATTATAGTAATGCTGTGATGAACAAAATAAACGGAAGAGACGAACTGATAGCAGAGTGGAGGGAGCTTGACAAATTACAGCCGGCAAGAATACGTTCTGTTATTTACGAAAACGGAAGATACTTTTACCGTAAAACACTTGCCGGAGAAAATGTTGGCAAACTATATTACAGGCAAGGCATAACCGGAAAAGAAATTTTACTCTTTGATCCAAAAAATTATATTGCCGGAAAAACGCTAACCCTCAGTTCTGCACAGCCAAGCCATGATGGTAAAATGATTGCTATAGCTTACACACAGGAAGGCGCAGAAGTAGATGTTATAAAAGTGATGGATGTGGATACCAGGCAATTTTTAAAAGATTCTATTTACCCTGCTGCGAGAACAGGAGCATGGACTTTTGATAACAAATCTTTTAACTACATGTGGATAGCATCTGCTGACAATAAAGATCCGCTCTCCCGCCTAAATCCCAAAACTAAAATTCACCGCATAAATACCGATCAGAGCACCGATGCAGATTTTTTTAGTAATGCTGCTTACCCCGAACTTATGATTGACCCAAGCGTATATCCTTATGCATATTGGAGTAATGATGCAAGGGAATATATATTTGCAGGGCAGGGGAGTGTGCAACCTGAGTTTATTGAATATTATGCACCGGCAACACAAATGAATGCTGCAAAAATTGAATGGAAATCTTTGTGTAAAGCATCCGATAAAATAGTTCGTGGGTTATCTGTTATAAACGATGAGGTATATGCCATTACTTACAACAATGCAAAAAATTATAAACTTATAAATACCAGCATTAAAAATCCCGACTGGTCTAAAGCTAAAACCATTGCTTCTGAAAGAATGGATCAGACATTGGAATATTTTAATTATTCAAAAGATTATCTCCTTATTGTGCACAGCGATGGAATAAATAACCACTTAAGTAAATATAATTTTAAAACAAAAATTACAACTGAAGTAAAACTTCCCAATACAGGCACCATTAATATATATTGTATTAATACCAAAACCAACGATTGTACGCTGGGCATTACTTCGTGGAACAGGCCTTATACCGAATATAATTTTGATGCAGCAACCAGTGTATTTACTCCTGCAAGTTTTAATAAACCTTCTGTTTATCCTGCAGCATACAGAGAGCTGGAGGTACAGGAAGTAGAAGTAAAAGGTCATGATGGCGTTATGATTCCACTATCCATTATTTATAGAAAAGGCACTAAGCCTGATGGCTCCAATACCTGCCTGCTGGATGCTTATGGGGCGTATGGCAGTAGTGCAACACCCTACTTTGATGTTCGTAAAAATTCATTGGCAGTAAGGGGTGTAGTTATAGCCGTACCGCATGTACGTGGCGGTAGCGAAAAAGGAGAAGCATGGTACAGGGCAGGATATAAAACTACCAAACCAAATACCTGGAAAGACTTTATAAGTTGTGCAGAATACATGATAACAAAAGGCTACACTACAAAAGAAAAAATGGCCGGCACGGGTACAAGTGCCGGGGGGATTTTAATAAGCCGTGCCATTACAGAGCGGCCCGATCTTTTTGCAGCCGCCATTTGTAATGTAGGTTGTGCCAATGCACTGCGGCTGGAGTTTGGTGCCAATGGACCGGTAAACATACCCGAATTTGGTACCGTAAAAGACAGTATAGAGTGCAGGGCGCTTTACGAAATGGATGGTATGCAACACGTGGTAAAAGGAACAAAATATCCTGCTGTTATTTGTGTAGCCGGATGGAACGATAGCAGGGTAGTGCCCTGGCAGCCCGGCAAGCTGGCTGCGGCTTTGCAAAATGCTTCTGTTTCCGGCAAGCCGGTATTAATGAAAGTAAATTATGATAACGGCCATTTTACAGAAGATAAAAATGTAACCTTTGCCAATTTTGCAGATCAGTATGCATTTGCAATGTGGCAATGCGGTCATAAAGATTTTCAGGAAAAGAAATAGAAAATAAGTTTTATTTGTTTGTTGGGTCTTTTACTTATTGGTAGTGAGACCCATTTTTTATTGTAAAAACCTTTTATTATTTATCACTTTGAATTCTGCATTTCCGGTTTAATATCAAAATTATTTTTTAATGCAAGTATTGGTTTTTCAAAAAAATACCAGGAGGCAGAAGCTATTGTTATTAATAAAAAAAATCGTAGAAGCAGTATAATAGAACTGCTGTATGCCAGCAGTAGAGAAGGCAGATGAAGCTGGTTAAAATTAGGAATAATAAGATGAAATAAATAAAGACCGTAACTTATTTTGCCAATATAAAGCAGTGCGCTGTTTTGTAATACCAGCCCGGATAGCCAGTGTTTACCGGCATTAACAGAAACCACCAGCAGGAGCATGAAAAAGAAAAGTGAAATAAAAAAGTAATAAAAAATTAATACCATTAACTGGCCGGTATAAAACTGCAGGCCAATATGTGCTGCAATCATTAGCCCCGTCATTAATATAAAACCTGATTTTTTTACCGATAATAATTTTACATACCATTTGGGTGCATACAACTGCCCGTATGCCAGCAGGGCACCAATACTAAAAGAATCTAAACTTCCTGGCATTAATAATCTTCCCATATGATTGGGCGGTGCATACATCATAGCCCTGAATATAAGTGCAACTACAATACCGGATATAAAAACAGCGGGTAACCGGCCCCGGCGGGTTAATAAAATAATGGCGGGCCATACAAAATAAAACTGTTCTTCTACCGCCAGCGACCATAGGTGCGACAACTGGGCTGCAAAAGCATTATGAAGCCAGAAATAAATATTAGAGGCATACAATACATGCCAGCACAAACTTGGTTTTATTGCAGCGGGATGTAAGATGAGCAACAGCAAAATAAAAAGATAGTAAACCGGAAATATTCTGAGCGAACGCCTGGCATAAAAAATAATAAAGGCATTTTTTAATGGCAATCCTTTGCTCAGCATTTCTTTGCTTTGCAGCAATATGCCGGTAATTAAATATCCGCTTAACACAAAAAATAAAGTAACGCCAAGTATGCCATGGGGCATGTACCTGTTTAAAAAATGAGAAGCAGGCATCCAATGAAATATGATAACCATTAAAACAGCAATGGCTCTGAGCGCATCTAATTGGGGTATATAGCCTGGCCTGTTTATTTTATTCATTGCAGTTGTACCTGGTAATTATTTTATGAGTGTGAAGATAGGAATGAAATAACTGCGATAAAGAAAAGTTGGCTACGGCTTTATTTTAGTTGAGTGCAGGGAGTAAAAAGTAATGCTGCTTTTTTATTCAGGATTTAAAATGATGCATGCGCATTAGCTTTATCAAATAGTAGTAGAGAAAAATTGAATGACAAAACACAGATTCAAAAAAACGGAGATAGAATTAAATGCAAAAAAAAGCTGCTTTAATTTAAAGCAGCTTTTTATATGTATAAAAATATTACTGTTTTGTAAATACCTGTTGTAAGATATTTCCATCAGTATGCACCACCAGCCTGTACATACCGGCTGCGAGGTTACCAATATTGATACTATTGGAACTTAGTGTGCCAGCCGTAGTTTTTACTAAAACTTTTCCGCTGTAATCAATAATAGAAACAAACGCTTTTTTATTTTGTGGCAAACCTGTAATGGTATATTGCAGTATGCCGTTTGATGCAGGATTTGTACTAATGGATAAAGCAGCTCCGGATGTTTTAAAATTTATCCTTATTGTATTTGAATAAGAAACATGGCCATCCGTATCTATCATTTTTAAGCGGTAAACACAATAGCCCGTATTGTTTAATAAAGGAACATCAGTAAAATTATATTTAGCTGCCGCATTAATATTTTTTGCAGCCACAATGCCTTTGCTTATCCATGTGCCAGGTGCTGTGCCCTGCTGTAATTCGTAATGCTTTAGGTTTAATTCTTCTGAGCTTTCCCATACAAGCATTACATTTTTATTTTGTTTATACCCGTTAAAATAAGCAAGTTTTACCGGCAATACCTGATTGCCAAGTTGTGCCCTTATTTCGCCGCCGGGGAATGAGGGGTTGTGAATATTTACATAACTAAGCCCAAGAACCATCATATCTGCAAATGCTGCCGAAACTACAGCACTGCCATTTATACTTCCTGCAGTAGAAAGCGTTGGAGAGAGGCTAACAACTACTGATCCGTTCGTTCCTGCCGCACCGCTGTGAATATGTGCTGCACTTGCATTTGCAGCAAGGCCGGTAAAATCGGCGGTTAAAAATACCTCATTGGAAATTTTGTCTAACAATACCGTTACATTGCCCGTTGCAATAGAAGCATTGGAGGGGCTTTCCTGGGTACCTGCTAACTTACCGGTTAGGAAAAAAGTTTGGTTAGCAGATGTGGTAATAAGCTGCCCCCTTATCTCACCTCCCGGGAAACTTGCATTGTGTGCGTTTACATACATCAGGCCATTGAGCAAATCTGTTTCCTGCGTAGCTGTTAAAGTTACGCTGGTAGTTAATTTGCCAGAAGTTCCGCCAGTATTGGTAAGAGTAAATAACACACTAGCGTTAGCTCCGGGAGCAGCAGGAGAATGTATATGCGATGCAGAAATAGCAGCTGCCAGGTTTTGATAATCACCCGTTAGCTCCAGCGATTTTAAAGATTTATTATACCGCACTATCGCCGTACCTGTGGCAGTTGAAGTATTTGCGGGAACCTCCTGGCTGCCCTGCAGCGTGGCTTTAAGATAAACCAATTCCGATTCGGCAATTAACTGTCCCCGTATTTCTCCACCTGGGAAAGAGCTACTATGAATGTTTACATAAGTATTTCCGGCTATCATTTGCGTTTGATTTGCAGGTGCAATGGCAGCTGCAACATGAATGGTACCCTGTGTGCCAGCTGTAACAGTAAGCGGAATAATTACGCCGCCGTTTACATTAGCAGCAGCAGCATGAATATGCGAAGCGGTGGCATTGGCTACCAGCCCTGTAAAACTGCCGGTAAGGTAAACCATGCCTGTAGTTTTATCCAGTAATAATTTTGCACTTCCCGTAGCAAGCGATCCATTGGGTGGCACTTCCTGGGCACCCTGAATTCTTGCGGTGAGGTAGTCTGTTTGGCCGGCGGTTGTTGTGGTAAGCTGTCCTCTTATTTCTCCGCCGGGTAGTGCAGTGCTATGCACATTAACATACATATTACCGGCCAGTAAATCTAATTCCTCTGCAGCCGTTAATGTAGCTGTGGCAGATAAAGTGCCGGTAGTGCCGCCGGTATTGGTAAGGTTAAAAAGTACGGAGGCATTTGTACCTGGGGCAGCAGGGGAGTGAACATGGGAATTATTAATATTGGCCGAGAGACCCTGGTAATCGCCGCTGAGTTCTAAAAATTTAGTAGTGGAATTGTATTTTACAATGGCAATACCGGTTGCAGCAGAGGCATTGGCCGGCACCTCCTGTGTGCCATCTATAACGGCTTTTAAATAGGTAATCTGAGATTGGGCAGCAAAATAAAAAAACAGGAAGACCAAAAATGTAGTAATTTTTTTCATAGTGATGTTTTTAATTGTGTAAGTGAAAAATGTAAACAAATAAACGATGCGTTTGTTTAGTAGTTACAAAACACCGGCCAGTAAATATTTAAATACGAAAAATAAAATATACAGGATGCCTGTGTAAAAATTTTTATTTACTGTTTTTGAGTGGGGGGAATGAAATTATATTGCAGCTAAAAAACACAAAGGAAAAAAATATTTGAGATGTTTTATTGGGAAGATGCACCATCATTTATAAACGCCTTACAGCCCTTACATAAAATTTATTACCCCTGGCCAAAGTTTTATTGTACCTGTAATTGGTATAACCATTGGAAAAATTTATAAGGCTCACAAAATTATTACCTACTTCGGTAGAGCTCCAGTAAAGGCCACCTGCATTTAAACCCGCAATATTATCTTTTGCCCTGTACATCATTTTTAATTCTTCAATGGTGGGCAAATGCCAGTCGTCAAAACCATCCGATTCAAAATTTTCGCATAATTTATTTGCATTGTCCCAATCTGTTTTGCCACTAAACTGATCATTTTGTGCTACCACCAAACCCTGTTCTCCACTTTCATCAATAAAAACAATAATGCCCCCTTTGTAATAGCTTCCTACGGTGGCTAGTTTTTTTTGTATTTTTTGTAACTGGGTTTTATCTGCACCAGAAGAAATGGCTATGGTAGAATCAATTGATTTGGATAAAGATTGAAATTCAAAAAGTCTTTTGGTTGCTTTTTCTTCAGCTTCTTTTGCTTTTATTTCTGATTCTTTTGCCAGGTTATATAAACCAGTGATCTTGTTTTTTTGTTTAAAAAAACTATAAGTGGCTAATCCTGCACCCATTACAAAAAGCGACAATATTATTAATCCAATAGTTAAACGGCGTTGTTTTAGTTTGCTTGTTTTT
>JAYVGA010000435.1:0-2147 GCA_043772635.1 Chitinophagaceae bacterium | reverse complement strand
CGCCTCCATTTATAATGTCTCCCTTTTCATTTTCAAGGTGAAGCCCTATTCTTGTTAAATAATCAGGATTATTTTTTAGTTTGGGCAAATACTGTTTTACAATAATACTGTTGGGCACCGTCCATGTAGGGTATATAACCATGTCGGATATTTCGCTGGTAATATAAGGTGTTGGAGTGGCCGGCTTACCAATAATAACTTTTGACTCAAGCACCATCGTATCCTTATCCCATACTTCCAGTTTATAAGAAGGCAGGTTTACCCAAATATATTTTTCCGGAAGTTTTGCCGGCAGGTGTTTATACTTATCCAGCGTAATGGCAATTCTTTTTAATTTTTCCTGGTCGGTATTATTAAGCATTTGTACCATTGGGGCAGATAATTTTCCGGATGGTTTAAGCCCTTTTGCTTTTTGATATTTTATAATAAGCTGGCTAAGCTTTGCAGAATCCAGTTTTAAAACAGGCTGTGCAGCAATGCCGCTTTCGTGCAGGCGGGTAACTAATTTTTTTATAAAGGCTGCAGAATCTTTATATGGATAAACGAGGTAAGTATATTTTTTTTTATCCATGCTGTCTATAAAGGCAGGGATACTTTTTTTTAATGCTCTGTACTCTTTAAGGGATGGCTGCAGCAGTTTTACTATGCTGCTCAAAGAATCGCCGTTGATAATTTTATAGAGCCATACTTTAAAAAAACTTTCATGCTTAGCAGCTTTGTATTTCCAGGCAAGGCTGTCTGGCTGCAGGCGGCCCTGTTTAAGATCCTGCAACAGGTGCACATAAGCATCCGTCAGTAATAAATCGGCCCTTGCCCATTGGCGTGCATCTTTTCTTTTTAAAGAATCTTTATCAATATTTTCTTTTAAAGATTGTAAAACAGCAAACTGGTAATCTTCTTTAAACAGGCCATCCGTTTCGCATTGCTGCAGGTAGGTAATTAAAGTATCGGCTATAGTATTCCATTTTTCATCACTACTCCAAATAGCTTTAAAATCGCTGGCTTTGTAATGAAAATTTAAAACGGGCAAAGCATAAAAGCGGGTGCTGTCATCCAGCCTGCTGTTTTTGGCATTGGTTACAGAAAGCATCATTTCAATTACTTCCTCTACAGGAGCATCCTTTTGTTTTGGGGTTATCCTGTTCTTTTTTGCATCAGTACCATTATTACCGCAGGAAATACATAACAGTAAAAGACATGCCCCAAAGGCCATCTTTATTATAGATAGAAACTTCATACAAACAGTTAATTTGAGTAAATTGGTAAAAAATTCATGATGGTACTCCTCCAATCATTCATTTACAAGATACAGAAACCTTTAATAATTTCTGCGGCAGCCATTATTTTGCCGTTTGCAGCAGCCCTGCCAATTGCTGCGCAAAATACGCCATTAAATGAATATGGATTATGGATAATAAGTAATAGCAGGGAATTTAAAAAAATGGTGGTTATTAATGCAGATAATGCCATGCTGGATGTAAAAGAGCATGTGCCCGGTATTATTATAGACCTTAAGTATTGTGGTACAGATAATTTTATGAAACAAAAACTATATCCGCCGGCACAAACTACCTATATGCGACGGCCTGCTGTAAAAGCCCTGGCAGCAGTGCAAAAAAAATTACTGGAAAAAGGATTGGGCCTTAAAATATGGGATGCTTACCGCCCCTATGCTGTTACCGTAAAAATGTGGGAGCCGGTAAAAGACGACCGCTATGCTGCCGATCCTAAATTTGGCAGTGGCCATAACCGTGGTGCAGCCGTAGATATTACCCTGGTAAATCTTACTACAAAAGAAGAGCTTAATATGGGTACTGGCTTTGATAATTTTAGCGATACTGCTCATATAGATTTTAAAAATCTTCCTGCAGCTGTTTTGCAAAACCGTTTACTCCTTCAATCGGTAATGGAAGAAAATGGTTTTAAAGTGCTGGATACAGAGTGGTGGCATTTTTACCTGCCTGATGCAAAAAAGTTTGAACTCCTCAATTTTAGTTTTAAAGAATTAAAAAAAATAAACAAAGCTCTCTTAACTAAATAAAGCCCTCTTGCTATTTAGGATTAATTTGCAGCAGAATTTTTATCAATGAAGTATTATATTATTTCCGGCGAAGCCAGCGGCGATTTGCACGGCAGCAATCTTATAA
>JAYVGA010000434.1:0-12341 GCA_043772635.1 Chitinophagaceae bacterium | reverse complement strand
CTGGCGGGGCAAAAAAACCACGGCCAGCATAGATATCATCATTAAACCAAGCCAGGTGGCGTAAGATGTTTTATTGCCCAGTTCAAAAAGGCCCTGCATAGATGCCTTGCTTACTGCCCTGGAAAAAATATCGCCAAAACCATTAAACACACCATACACCACAAAAATACCTGCCGCAATAAATGCCGCCAGTTTTATAATAGATTCAAAAGCCACTGCTGCCACAAGGCCTTCATGCTTTTCGGATGCATCAATAGAGCGGGTGCCAAAAAGAATAATAAAAAAAGTAAGAATAAGCGAAATGTAAAAAGTATCATCCTGTAAAAAATTACTTAAAGAAATTTCGCTGCCTGTAGTATTTGAAAGAATATGAATACTGGTAGAAATGGCCTTAAGCTGTAATGCGATATAGGGGATGATACCCAGTACGCACAAAATAGTTACCACTACTGCAATAGAAAAATTTTTGCCATACCGGGTAGAAATAAGATCTGCAATACTGTTTATGCGTTGGGTTTTGCAAATGCGGATAATTTTTCTTAGTACCGGCCAAAATAATACTGCAGCAATAGTAGGCCCTAAATATATGGCCAAAAATTCAACACCATTTGTGCTGGCCTGGCCTACGCTTCCGTAATACGTCCATGCGGTGCAATACACTGCAAGAGACAAAGCATAAACGTATCCATTATTAATAACGCTGCGTTTTTTCTTTAAACGGTATTCGGCATAATATGCTATACCAAACAATAAAGCCAGGTACAATAAAGCAATGATGATGGCAAGAGTATTACTCATCGTTTTCTTTTTTCTTACGATCGGCTAAATGGTAGGAAATAATGATTGCCATAACCCACATAAAAAATATATACCCATACAATAACGGAATACCTGCAATAAACAACGGTTTGCTGGCTATAGAAATAACAGGGTAGATAAATAATACCAGCAGCAAAATGCTTAACAATACTAATTTTTGGCTTTTAAAATTGTTTTGCATGGTATAAAAATAAAAAGGATAACATAGTTTTCCCCAATGTAGGCAAACTATGTTATCCCGGCAACTTCAGAGGAATTAATAATCGGTTATCTCAGCAGAACTTTCCGGAAGATGATCGTAATATCCTTTGAGAGAATAATAGCCAAAAATTAATAAGCCTACACAAATGGGCAGAAAAATAAAAAGTATAATTACCCACTGCAGCGTTACATTACTTTTGGTAAGCGTGGTAGCATGGCTTATTTTATCTGATGCCTGCCAGGCCAAAAAGGCTACAATTGCCGGTGCCAGCGCCATCCATAATATTCCCAAAATTCTTTTTAATGCATTCATATTTTTTAATTTAAATAGTTGATTTAATTTAATCCATTACATCATTATTTTTCTTGTTGCTCAGGTAAAAGGTGCCTATAATTAAGCAAAGCGCTGCAATGCCAATAGGGTACCATAAACCTGCAAGCGGGTCGCCACCTGGCTTTTCAGCCGTTTTTGTAAACTCTACAATAAGTGTACCCAGGAAAGGAACGAGGCCTCCAAACACACCATTGCCAATATGGTACGGAAGCGACATAGAAGTATAGCGGATTTTTGTAGGAAATAATTCTACTAAAAATGCAGCCATTGGGCCATATACCATGGTTACAAATAAGATCTGGATAAATACTAAAAATACAAAACTCCAGAAAGTGTTTTTGCCCAATGTTTTTTCTATAACCACACCTGGCTTTACAGATTTATTTACTGCATTGGCGTAGGCAATTATGGCTCCTTCTTTAAGCCCGGACTGATCTATTGAAGCCAATAGTACTGGTGATGAAGCCGGTTTTAATTTTACCAATACGGTATCAAAACTGCCTGCAGCATCTTTTTTTGGAAGAATATAACCCAGCACATTTGCTTTTCCCTTAACAAATTCATTTTGCAGGTGGAGGGTATCTGTTTTAATGTATTTATAAATTGCACCATCCAGATAAACGGAATCGTATTTTGTAGAAATTAAAATTTTCTTTTTATCCTTTGCATCCAATGCTGCCACCGCTTCGCTGGTAGTAGTTTTAGACAGATCAATTTGTGCTGACCTTAATGCAGGATTAGTCCAATCCATAAATTGCTGGTAAATGGGACGGTAGCATAAAATGCCCAGCAGCATACCCAGCATCATAATCCATTTTCTTCCTATCTTATCACTTAATGCGCCAAACACTACAAAAAACGGCGTGGCAAATAAAATGGCAACGAGCAAAATGTTTCTTGATTCTACAAAATTAATCTTACATATATTTTCAATAAATGATTGAGCATAAAACTGGCCGGTGTACCATATAACACCCTGGCCCATTACTGCACCAAACAATGCCAGCAGTACCATTTTAAAATTTGCCCTGTGGCCAAAACTTTCTTTTAACGGGTTTACAGATGTTTTACCTTCTGCTTTTACTTTGGCAAACATGGGCGACTCTGACATTCTCATACGAATAACAATGGATACAATTACCAGTACCAATGAAATCCAAAAAGGATAACGCCAGCCTCCCCATTCAGAAGTAAATTTTTCTACCCCCTGCGATTGGCGGATTAGAATAATAAATCCCAATGCCATAAACAAACCGAGTGTAGCGGTAGTTTGTATCCAGCTTGTCCAGTAACCACGCCGGTGTGCAGGTGCATGCTCTGCCACATAAGTAGCAGCGCCACCATACTCTCCACCCAATGCAAGGCCCTGTAATAAACGGAGCACCAAAACGATAATGGGAGCGGCCCAGCCAATGGTTTTAAAACCCGGCACCAGGCCAATGGCAAATGTGGAACCACCCATTAAAATTAAGGTGAGCAGGAAGGTATGCTTGCGGCCGATTAAATCGCCCAGCCTTCCAAATACCAGTGCACCAAAGGGGCGCACAATAAAGCCTGCTGCAAAAATGGCCAGTGTGCTCAGTAGGGCTGAGGTACCGGAATCTTCCGGAAAAAACTGTTTGGAAATGGTGGTGGCAAGCATACCGAAAATATAGAAGTCGTACCATTCTATAAGGGTACCTACGGATGAAGCTCCTATTACAAAGCCCATTCCTTTTTCTGTGCTAAGTTTGTTACTCATAACAATTGCTGGTTTAAATTTTTTTAAAATGAAAAAGTAGTGGTTAAAAGAAAACGGGTGTTATTTACTTTATCTGCAGTGCCGTTTACTTTAGAACCGTTTGACAGTGCGCCATACTGTGCAGCCGTATATTCTATTTCTGTACCGAATTTAAATTTACCTGAAACAAATTCCATGCGGGGAGAAACCCTGAATACATTTTTAATGCCCCTGCCACCAAATCCAATGCTTCTTCCGTAAGCAGCAGTTGCACCGGGTTTGGCACCATCATTACTGGTATATCCAATAAATAATCCGGGAATTGTTTTTTTGCCCGTGCCTGCAATATCCAACCAGTATGATTTGGTTTTTGTAGCATCATATTTTTCTACTGCACCTGTACTGTCGGTATATCCAAGATAACCACCCACCATTACATGATCTGTAAGGTTATCTCCCAGCACAACTTCTGCTTTTAATACAACTGGTTTTGTAGTAACTTTTATATAACCAATAAACGATGTACTGTTTACTCTTTCTTTACTCACCTTATTGGGCGTGCCTGAGTTTAATCTTGGCCTTATTGATTTATAATCTATACCAACGCCTGCTGACAAATGTGCATCTTTAAACTGCAGCTGTGCATGCAAATTAGGAATGGCACTGTTGCGCAAAGGATCTGTAGCTGCATAGCCGGAGGGGGCAACACTTGCAAAATCCCGTTGCGAAATGGCAGCAAGAATTAAAGATAATTTATTTGCCTTATCTAATTTTTGTGTGAGCCTAACCTGCGGGCTGCGGTTAAATGGCTGAAAAGGCATGCCGGTATTAAAATCTATAACACCAGGATAACATTCTGTAACAAACATGGGGTGCCAGTATTGCCCAAAGGCCAATTGTGTTTTGGGCCAGTCTAATTTTGCCCAGGCATGGCGCAGGCGAAACTCATTGATGCCTCCATCAAAATTTCCAAAAAATTCTGCTTCTAAAATGCCGGAGGTTTTAGCACCAAATGCATCGGGACCGGTAATGGTACCACCTAATCTTGAAGTGATAGCAAGCATATGAAAAGTGGGTGCTGCGTTAATGTCCTTTCCACTGGCATCTGGTAATTTGTCTTTAGGGTACAGGGATAATTCGCCTTCACGTGCAGAAGTTAACTGGCGGCTGTCGTACATAATATCGTTTCTTAAAAAACCATAAAATTTAATTCCAAAGCTGGCCGTATTGTCTGCTGGCTTGGCAGCTACCACCTGGGCAATTAATTTTGGGTTGATAAAAAAAAGCATTACAAAGAAATAAAGTAAAGAAGCTGACACAAATTTTTTCATGGTTATTAGTTTTGAGTTTATGCATATCGCAGGTAAATCATGAACTCAAAAGTTGTTTAATAAAAACTTATAACAAAGCACAAACTATATTAGTGCTAAGGGTATATTTTTAAACCGAATTTTTTCTAAACCTTTCCCACTTTATCAGCATAAATTTATCGCCCAGTTCTGTTATCATACAACCGGCACTTTTTAAAGAATCTTTATCTGCAAAAAAAATAAGCAACTCTTTATGGTTCAGTACCTGGTAGGTGGGATGGTAATTACTATTTTCCGGCGCTTTAATGCCATATTTTTTTACCCAGTTCATTACAGATACATGGCTTATGCCCAGGATGCGTTCTATTTCTCTAAAAGTTACCCCTTCTATGTATAGCTGAAGTGCCTTGATAACATAATAAGGATCTATATTTTTGCCTTCTTTTAAAACAGTAAAAGAGTAACTGCAGATTTTGCACTTAAAGCGCTGTCTTCCTTTAATAACGCCGCTTTTAATAAGTTCCTGGCTTTGGCATTTGGGGCATGCAATCTGTTTCATACGCTAAATATAAACCATCAGCTATACTTATTTAGCAAAACTATATCTAATTAGCAAGTTTTTTGGGTCATGCCTTTTGAATGTTTCCTATTTTTATCCTCTAATAAAAAATGGCTATGTCATATCCTTATCAAATAAAAAGTTTAGAACAGTATTATACCGATTACAATAAAAGTGTAACAGACCCTGAAAGTTTTTGGGGTGATGTAGGCGAAAGTTTTTTATGGAAAAAAAAGTGGGACAAAGTGCTGGACTGGAATTTTACCGAACCAAAAATAGAATGGTATAAAGGCGGTAAACTAAACATTACCGAAAATTGTATAGACCGCCATTTGCCTGCAATGGCCGATAAGCCTGCCTTTATATGGGAACCCAATAACCCCGAAGAAAGAGTAAGGGTGGTTACCTATGCACGCCTGCACAAAAGAGTTTGCCAGTTTGCACAGGTATTAAAAAATAACGGCGTAAAAAAAGGCGACCGGGTTTGTATTTATATGGGCATGGTACCGGAGCTGGCTTATGCTGTGCTGGGCTGTGCAAGAATTGGCGCTGTGCACAGTGTAATATTTGGCGGCTTTAGTGCACAGAGCATTGCCGACAGGCTGGAAGATGCACAGGCAACATTTATTATTACCTGCGATGGCGCTTACCGTGGCGGAAAAGATATTCCATTAAAAAGCGTAATTGATGATGCATTGATTGGTAACAAAACTATAAAACGTGTAATAGTTTATACCCGTACAAGAACACCGGTGAGTATGATTAAAGGGCGGGATGTGTGGTGGGAAGATGAAATGGAATATGCCGAAACACAGGTAGAAAAAAATGGGGTAGTTTCTTTTCCTGCAGAAGAAATGGATGCAGAAGATCCGTTGTTTATTTTATACACCAGTGGCAGTACGGGCAAACCAAAAGGGGTGGTGCATACTGTGGCAGGATACATTGTGTGGACCACTTATACTTTTGTAAATGTGTTTCAATACCAGCCCGGCGATGTACATTTTTGCACAGCAGATATTGGCTGGATAACCGGGCACAGTTATATTGTTTACGGGCCATTAAGTGCAGGTGCCACTTCGTTAATGTTTGAGGGCATTCCTACCTGGCCCGATGCAGGACGCTTTTGGGATATTGTAGAAAGGCATAAAGTAAATTGTATTTATACCGCCCCTACGGCCATAAGAAGTTTAATGAGTTTTGGTACAGACCCGATTAAAGGAAAAGATTTATCTTCTTTAAAAGTACTGGGCACCGTGGGCGAACCTATAAATGAAGAAGCATGGCATTGGTACGATGAAAATATTGGAAAAGGCAAATGCCCCATTATAGATACCTGGTGGCAAACCGAAACCGGTGCCTGCTTAATAAGTAACCTGGCAGGCGTTACACCGGCAAAGCCAAGCTGGGCAACGCTTCCCATGCCCGGTGTGCAGCCGGTACTGGTAGATGAAAATGGAAAAGAAGTAACGGAGAAAGATGAGAAGGGTATAATGAAGGGCAATCTTTGCATTAAAGCTCCCTGGCCAGGTATTTTAAGAACAACATGGGGCGATCATGAACGCTGCCGCACCAATTATTTTGCTACTTACCCAGGTTTATATTTTACCGGCGATGGGGCTTTAAAAGATGCAGACGGCAACTACCGCATTACCGGCCGGGTAGATGATGTATTAAATATAAGTGGCCACCGCATTGGCACTGCCGAAGTAGAAAATGCTATTAATATGCACAGCGGTGTGGTAGAAAGTGCCGTGGTGGGTTACCAGCACGATATAAAAGGACAGGGCATTTATGCTTATATTATTTACAATGGCCATCACGGCGATGAAAATCTTACCCGGCTTGATATTAATCTTACAGTGGCAAAAATTATTGGGCCCATTGCCAAGCCAGATAAAATTCAGTTTGTAACAGGCCTGCCCAAAACAAGAAGCGGAAAAATAATGCGCCGTATTTTAAGAAAGATTGCAGAAGGCGAAACGGAAAACCTGGGCGATACCAGCACATTACTTGACCCGGATGTAGTGAATACCATTAAAGAAGGAAAGCTGTAGAGCCCCCCTAACCCCCTTGCCCCGAAGCATTTCGGAGTAAAGGGAAATGGGTTTTAAGCTTTGATGGTTTGAAATAAAAATGAAAAGCTTAAGAAAAATTTTTCTGTTAAAATAAAAAAATGTTAAGCCCCAAACACAAAGAAAAGCTTCGCTTTTAATTTTAAGAAAAAAATAGCTAAGAGAACAAAGAGTAAAAGAGAGAAAAGAGATGGAGCAAATTTCTCCTTTTCTCCATTAATCATTTAGCAAAAAAATAGCAGAATAAATATAGCTAACAGTTTAGCCTGCTTCATAAAATTTCATTGACGCCCTACAAAAATTTAGTGAGCAACCATTCACCATTCACCTTTCACCATTCACCTTTCACTTTTCACCTTTCACCTTTTCATTCATGATGGTACTTTTCATTACGCATAATAGTGCATGCCCTGTACACCTGTTCTGCAAGAATAAGCCTCACCAGCTGGTGCGGAAAAACCAATTGCGATAAGCTCCAGGTATAGTTGGCTCTTTGAGTCACATCGCTGCTTACTCCATAAGCACCACCAATAATAAATATGATGTTTTTAATACTTTCGTTTGTCCGTTGCTGTAAAAAAACCGCCAGCGCTTCAGACTTTATCTGCTTGCCTCTTTCATCAAGCAAAACCAGGTAATCTTCTTTTTTTATTAAGTTTATAATGCTTTCCCCTTCTTTTATTTTTAACTCTGTTTCGCTTAAGGCAGCAGCATTTTTTGGCATGGGGATAATATTCCACTGCACGGTAAAATAATTGCTGATGCGTTTGGTAAACATGTTTATACCCTCCTCTACGTGGCTTTCATGTGCTTTGCCCACGCTGTAAAAATGTATTTTCATGTAATTGATGTTAATTTAAAGCCCTCATTTATTAAAGATTAATACAAACTTAAAAATGCTGCAATTGGCACATTTATAGTAATGGGTACAGGGTGAAAAAAACTCTACACTATACCCTAAAGATATTAAAGATTACGCTGTTACTGGTTATCGTACTTTACGCTGCAGCATATATTTATGTATCTGTAAATAAAAAAGAAATTATTGCCCAGGTAACGGAACAGCTAAGCGATAAAATAGACGGAGAGGTGAAAATTAAAACTGCCGATATCAGTTTTTTTAAATCCTTCCCGGGCATTGCGGTACATGCGCAGGATATTTCTGTTACCGATACACTTTACAATATACATAAGCATACTTTTTTTGCAGCAAAAGATGTTTTTATAAACCTCAGCATTTTAAAACTTATTCAAAAAAAATCTGCCTTAAGCGGCATTAAAATAATAGAAGGTAATTTTTTTTTATATACTGATACTTCAGGTTATACCAACAGCTACCTGCTCAAATCAAAAAAAGATCCGCAGGGAGGGCCTAAAAAAACATCCGGCAATTTTACTTTAGAAAAAATATTGCTGCAGAACATGCACTTTACCCTGCTGGATAACAAACGGGAAAAATATCATGACTTTAGTATTGATGAATTAAAAATAACTATTGATGATGTTGGTGAAAATGCAGTAATGCAAACCAAAGCCAGCATGCTTATAAAAAGTTTAGCTTTTAATGTGCCCAAAGGAACTTTTTTAAAAGATGCTTCATTTGCAGGTAATTTTAAAATGCAGTATGGAAAAAAATCGCAGGTGCTCAGCTTTGATAATATCACTGTAAAATTATCGGGGCAGCCTTTTAATCTTTCCGGCACTTTTGATTTGGGCGATAAAAACCCGGGCTTTACCCTTAAGGTGAAAACCAAAAATGTGCTCTATGACGATGTGAAAAAGTTATTGCCCAAAAGAATAGATTCTTCTTTATCCATCGTATCTCTTGATAAGCAAATAGACGGCGAAGCAGATTTGTATGGCCCTCTGAGAGGTGGGGAGCCTTATATTATTGCCAGATGGAACGTAAAAAATACAGCGCTCAAAACACCTTTTATGGATTTTGATGATGCAAGCTTTACCGGTTATTATACAAACGAAGTAAAACCAGGCCTGCCCCGGAAAGACCCCAATTCTAAAATAAGCATAAAAGAATTTACGGGAGACTGGCATGGTTTAAAAGTTAACTCCGGCTCTATTGAAATATTGGATTTACAAACGCCACTGCTCACCTGCGATATGCGCTCTGCATTTCCTTTAACTTCTTTAAATGAATTATTGCAAACAAACTCCCTGCAGTTTACAGATGGGAATGCGCATGTTTTATTAAACTATAAAGGCCCAATAGAAAGAAACAACAACACCAACTCTTTTTTAAACGGCGCTATAAATTTTGAGAATGGTAAAATATTATATACACCACGCAATGTATTAATGACAAATGTAAATGGCGCATTGCAGTTTCAAAATTCCAATGTAATTATACAAAACGTAAAGTGTAAAGTGATGAGTAATGATATTGTAATGAATGGTACGGCAGAAAATGCCCTTACCTTAATAAACTCAGCACCCAATATGGTAAACATTAAATACAATATTTATTCACCTTCATTAAACCTGGCAGAGTTTACCTACCTGCTTCAGGCAAGAAAAAAAACCACAGCACCATCTAAAAATAAATTGGCTAAAATGACTTCTAAAATTGATGATGTACTGGAGCAGAGCCGCATAGAAGTAGATTTAAAAGCGGGGCGACTGTTATACAATAGAATTAATGCAGCTAATTTAAATGCAGGCATAACCATACTGCAGGACAGGTATATTTTAAACAATGTGAGTATGAATTTTGCAGATGGCAGTATGGATATGAAGGGCTCTCTTATTAATATTGAAAACGGGAGACACCGTGCAAGCCTGGCTGCTGGCATGCAGCATGTAAACGTACAAAAAGTATTGTATGCTTTTAAAAATTTTGGCCAGGATGGAATTACGGATAAAAATCTTGAAGGCAGCTTAACCGCTACTGCAGATGTAAATATAGAACTGAGTAATGAAGGTAAAGTATTGCCAGCTACCTCCGAAGGTGTTGTAAATTTTTCGCTTAAGAACGGCTCCTTAAATAATTTTGAACCCATAAAGAAAATTCAGCGATCGGTTTTTAAAAACAGAGATTTTGAAAACATCCGCTTTGCAGAGTTAAAAGATAAATTAGAAATAAACAGGGGAGAGATAAAAATAAACCGGATGGAAATTCAGAGTTCGGTAATAAGCCTTTTTGTAGAGGGGCTGTTTAGCACCAGGGGCAATACAGATATAAGCGTGCAGGTTCCTTTAAGCAATTTAAAAAAACGGGATGAAAATTATGAACCGGAAAATATAGGCGTAGATAAAAAAGGCGGCAGAAGTATTTTTTTGAGGGGCCAGCCGGGTAAAGATGGTAATATAGATTTTAAACTGGATCTTTTTAAGAAATATAAAAAAGAAAATGGTACTAATAAATAGTACCACTTTTTTTCCGGGTTTCAATCTTCATAGGTATTATCAGGTGGTAATATTTACTGGTTTATTTTAAATACTATTTACTAAAATTTTTCTTAAGGGGTTTATTGCTACACAAACCCCGGCGGATAGCCGTGGCGGGTGGCCCCACCCGCCACCCGGAAGATTTTTATTTTTATAATCATTTCATCACGCAATTATAATTTAATATTTACGATGTAGCTTTTGGATACATATATATTATGTAAAATGGCATTTGCCCTATGTGAAATGGGGAGAAGGAAAAAATTGCAAACCTTTGCGCCAGGTATAAATAAAAATTTACATCGTTTAATATATGGGAGAAAAATTTTTTTTGTAGAAAAGATAAGGTTTATCCTGCATTTAATATTTTAGTATTAAGCGCCTGCATAAATACCGTTTTGTAGGTAAGACTAAGCGGAATTGTTTCTACCTGGTTTTTTAATATAATGCAGTTATTATCTACAGAAATTATTTTGTTTAAAGCTATGATATACGATTTATGAATACGCATAAACCTGCTGGCCGGCAAATGCTCTTCTATTTCTTTCATAGATGAATATACCAGTGTTTTAAGTGGCCCCCTGTGAAAAGCAATGTAATTGCTCATTGCCTGTATATACTCAATATCACCCAGGTCTATTTTAAGCATCTTTCCTTTTTGGGCTGTTTTTACAAAAATATAATCATTGGATATGTTTTCCGTTTCGTTTGTACGAAGGGTATTATCAACAGATTTTATTTTCTTAACCGCTTTTACAAAACGATCAAAGGGAATGGGTTTCATTAAAAAATCTACGGCGTTTAAATCGTAACTGGTTACTGCAAATTCTGAATATGCCGTACAGAAAATTACTTTTATTGCAGGGTCTATCAGCTTCATTACATCTATCCCGTTCATTTCGTCCATTTGTATATCTAAAAAAACAAGATCTGGCTGCTGTTTATCTATTAATTCAATACCTGTTAACGGGTTATCTGCCGTACCCACTATTTGTAAAAAAGGTATTCTTTTAATATAATTTTCCAGGATATGTATGGCAGGTTGTTCATCGTCAATTATTACACACTTTATCATTGTTATTAATTTTGTATGGTTAATTCAAAAATATAAAAATCAATTTCATCTTCTGCCTTCATTGTATATTTATCTTTAAAGGAAATATCCAAACGTTTGCTAAGGTTTGTAATACCAATGTTAAGTGATGAAAACTGAACCCTGTTTTTTCTTTTTTTATTTTTACAGTAAAAATAAATTTCGCCGGGGCTAAGTATCACTTTTATTTCCAGTGGGTTTTTAATATCCTTAAGGTCGCCGTATTTAAAAGCATTTTCTACAATTGTTATTAAAGAGAGTGGTGGAACGGTTTGCCCGCTTATTTCTCCTTCTACTTTGTACATAATTGTTTTTGTGTTTCCAAAACGTAAATTATTTATCTCAATTAATGTTTGCAACTGTTCCAGTTCCTTTTGTACAGAGACTTTACCATTCACATGTTCCAGGTTTTCCAGGGAGTACCGCATTATGCTGCTAAGCTTAAGTACATTATCTGCAAGTTCCTGCGAAACATCCAGTGCCTGTGAAAAAAGTACATTAAGGGTGTTGTGTAAAAAATGTGGATTTATCTGTGCACGCAGAAATGCATATTCATACTGCAGTTTTTCCTGTTGCGATTTTAACTCCTGCTGTTTTAGTATAGCATTTTCCAATTCGTTCTGTATTTTTTGTTTTTCCAGGTGCAGTTTTTCTTCCTGTAAAAGATATATTTGTTTTTCCTTTTTAAAATATTGCTGTATATAAAAATACAGCATTGCAAAAGCAAAATACTTTACATAACCCAGTGTAGCTTCCTGAAAAAAATAATTAACCTCTGTTGTAGAATATAAGGTAACTCCCAATAAGGGTAAGAGTACATATATATACATA